>JASIJW010000009.1:0-3955 GCA_030050035.1 Acidobacteriaceae bacterium
CGGCTAGACGCTTAATAGTGTTTGAAGACGCCAAAAGTCAATTCAAAGATCATTGACGCTAGTGGCCGTGGATCCGCTGAGGCCCAATGCGACCATCAATGAATGGGGCCAGTCTCTCCTCCATGCCCCCCGGGAGTGTTTTTCTGAAGCAGAAACGATAGCGAGAACATCAGAAGGCACATAACAAAGAACAGCCAGTACACATCAACATAGGAAAGAGCCTGAGCTTGAGCTCCTAGCATGACGTACATCCTGTCGAGCGCCTGCTGGTGGGCCAAATGCACGTTTAATCCCGCGTGCGCCAGCCTGTCTGCCAGTCCTGCAACCGCGGCATTGAAATGACCAGACCCGGTGTACACGGCCAGAACGGATTGATGGTACTGGCTTCTGCGCTCGACCATCGTGGTAACAGCCGAAGTTCCCACGCTCATGCCAATATTGCGCGTGAAGTTCATGAGGCCGGCTGCTGCATTGCTTTTTTCCTTGGGAAGGCCGATATACCCACTGGCCGTAATTGGCACCATCAGAAATGCGACCGGCAGATACTGGATGATACGCAGCCACGCAGCGGCTCGAAAGCTTATCAGCATGTCCATTTGCTTACAGGAAATAAACATGCCGAGAGCCATGGTGATCCATCCAAAGGCAATCAGATGGCGTGCCTGGAATCGCGACGTAAGTCGTCCGACCACTGGTATGAGGAACAAGAGGAGAACAGCTGAGCCCGATAACACCATTCCGGCTGTTTCCGCCGTATAGCCCATTAATGTCTGAAGAAACAGAGGAATAAGAACCGTACCACCCAGGATCGCAATACCGAGCGCAAAGAACATCAGATTGCAACTCGCAAAATTGAAAATCTTGAACAGACGAACATCTATAAGCGGTTCCCTGCGAAACCATTCCCAAATGACCAGAGCGACCAGGCTTACTGCGGCGGTGACGATTAGTGTTGTAATGAAGTGGGAACCGAACCAGTCATCTTCCTGTCCTTTGTCGAGAGTAATTTGCAGCGCGCTAACCCCGAGGATGAGCAGACTGAAACCGATGTAGTCAAACTTTGCGATGCTCGTCTTTACGCTGGACAAATAAGCAGGATCTTCGAGTAGCTGACCCACCAGCAGAGTCGCCAAAATACCTACTGGAACGTTGATGTAAAAGATCCAGCGCCACGAGTAGTTGTCAGTAATCCACCCACCCAGCGTGGGACCAATGGCGGGTGCGCAGACCATTGTGATTCCATACAGCGCGAAGGCCATTCCACGCTTTTCCGGTGGAAATGTATCGGTGAGAATAGCCTGTACCATGGGCTGCAATCCGCCTCCGAAGGCTCCTTGCATTACTCGAAACAAGAGCAGCATGGCAAGGCTTGGCGCGATGCCGCATAGGAACGAACTGAGGGTGAAAAACACGATGCACGTCATGAAGAAGCGCTTACGCCCCAGTAAGCCAACCAGGAAGCCGCTCATGGGAAGCACGATGGCGTTCGCAACGAGATAGGTGGTAAGCACCCAGGTGCTTTCGTCGTTACTCGCGCCCAGGTTGCCTGCGATGTACGGAAGTGCCACATTTGCAATGCTGGTATCCAGCACTTCCATGAAGGCGGCCAACGAAACCACCACGCCAATGGTCCATGGATTGACCTTCGGCTTCCATGCAGCCTGTTCAGGGGCGAGTGCGACTGCGGTGCTCATCGGACCCTCACATCAGGCTCTACAGACAAACCTGGCTTCAACAGTCCTTCTGCATTGAAGTCCTGCGTCGAGGAGCGGTCGAAATCGATTCGCACGGGCTCCCGCTGCACAACTTTCACATAATTTCCAGTTGCGTTCTCAGGCGGAAGCAGACTGAAGACTGACCCCGTCCCGCCGCCAAGATTGGTCACGTGCCCCTTCCAGGTGCGGCCGTATGCGTCGACATGCACATCGACGGTTTGGCCTGGCCTCATATGTTTCAGTTGTGTTTCCTTAAAATTAGCTGTTACCCAGATGTCGTCGAGAGGCACAACCTCGAGAAGTTCCTGTCCAGTGCCCACATTCTGGCCGATCTCCACGCTCTTCTTGCCGACGATCCCAGTTACGGGAGACCGAATGATCGTATAGCTCAAATTGAGCCGAGCTTGCGCCAGTTGAGCCCTGCTCTGCGAGACTTGAGCATCTGCGGCCTTCGCCCGAGAGTACATCAGCGAAACCTGCTGCGGGGCAGTTGCCGCGCGCCGTAAATCTGCCTTGGCTTGCAGTAGCTTCGCTTGTGCCTGATCCAGCGACTGCTCCGCGGCGGCGACGACGGCATTAGCTGACTGCACCTCCGCCCGATTCACTTGCGAAGCAGCGACTGCGGCATCGTATTGCTGGCGCGAGATGTCTTCCTTCTGAACGAGCGGTTTATATCGGGCTAGATCGGAGTCCGTCTTGGTGGCATTGGCCCTTGCTTGCAATAATTCCGCCTGATAGGCTTCAAGGTTATATTTGGCTGCGGCCACTCCGGCCTGGGCGTTCGCAACAACCGCTTGCGCCGAATCGAGGCCGCTGTAAGCGTCCGCTGAAGTAATGGGAACGTTATAGTGCGAGCTTGCAGAAGTGGCTTCCGCATCGGCCAGATTCGCGGCCGCCTGGTCCGTTGCCACCTGGTAATCCTTCGGATCGATAACCACCAGGACATCGCCAGCATGGACAATCTGCCCCTCGATGAAGTTCACCTTCTCCACTTGTCCAGTGATACGAGCGCTCAGTGGCATAATGTGCCCGTCCACCTGTGCGTCGTCGGTGTCCTCGTAACCGAGCGCGCTCCAGAAAAAATACGCGCCCACAACAACAATCGCCGCAGCGGCGATCGAAATCACGAGTATTTTGCGGTGAGGCGCGGAGGACTTTCCGAGGTCTTTGGCGTAACGGCCTTTCGATTTTTCAATATCCTCTTGATCGTCTTCAGGTGTAGGCGGTTGAATACGATCAAGCAAGGCTTCGCGGCTATTCCTGTCATGGAATTGGTTCGACATTACTTTGCCCCCAAATATTCGCTGTAGTTTGTGCGTGCCACCCCGAGAGCGCGAGCTAAGGAAAGCTTCGCGAGATTGTGGTTGTACAAGCTGGTTATGTATTGGTCATTGGCGCTGGCGAGAGCCTGCTCGGCTTGCACCACTTCGACACTGCCAGTCACGCCCGAAGTGAAGCGGTCCTTCGACCGGGCGAGGCTCTCATTTGCGAGCTCAACATTCTCTTTCGCAACCGAGACTTGTTCTTTCGCGGCAGCGAGATTGAGAAATGCGGTTCGTACGTCGTAATCAATCTGGCCGCGGAGGTTTTCCGCTTCCGCTTTGCGCTGCTTCAGTTCTGCATCGGCTTGAGTGATGTCGCCTTTGATACGGCCACCGGTGAAAACCGGTACACGGACTCCAGCTGCAAAACTAAAGGCCCCGTGGGAATGACCGAAAGTCTCGCCAGTATCGCCATAATCGCCATTTACCGCCGCTACTGGATAGCGTTCGGCTTTTGCGGCTGAAAGGTTTTCGGCGGCAGATTTTTCAAGATCAAGAGCCGCGCTGAAATCGCTGCGCGACCGATATGCGATGCTGAGCGCATCCTCGAGCGTCGGTGGATTGATATCGGCATATGGAATCTGGTCGGCTAGTTCGAATTGCTGGCCGAGCGGCAGTCCGATTGCCCTTCCAAGATTCAATTTCGCAATTGCGAGGTTATTGCGCGCAATGCTCAGGTCGTACTCTTCAGTGTGCAACTGAACTGCTGTGTTTGTAACGTCGATGCGCGGAGCCGTACCCGCCTCGGCCTCGTCGCGCGCCTGATCGTAAAGAGCTCTCGCATTCTGTACCTGGGCTTCCTGCGCTTGAATCCGAGAGCTGGCCTCGATGATTTGCAAATAGCCGTTGCCGACTGCAAGTGTGATTGCGTCCAGGATGTCCTGATAGCTCAGTTGTGCTGCTTGCTCCGCGGTACGA
>JASIJW010000477.1:0-11095 GCA_030050035.1 Acidobacteriaceae bacterium
TCGCAGCCTTGATCTTGTCGATATCGGCCTTGATGCCTTTCATGTCATCGAGATCTTCGACCGCTCCTTTTTCGCAGGTGGCGATGATCAGTCGCTGTTCGCCCACACGCAGCGGCACCTTGGTCTTGCGCGGCTGAAACTCGGGCGAAGGCTTGAGAATCTCGATGGTCTTCTTCGCTCCGGGAGCAGCCAGTATCTGCACCAGCGGCTCGGCCTTCGCGCGGAATGAATTACTTGAGGAGCCGCATCCACATCCTGCTCCGGCGCCATGCTCGTGCTCTGTGCCGCAAGATGAGCCGTGCTGCGCAGCAGGCAGGTTGGCCTGAATCTCTTCGAGGCTTGGTAACTTCGAAACCGCCGCGCTCACCTCCTCGACCGTTTCAGCGCGGTCTTCCACGACTGCCGCCACCATCGGTGCAGCGTCCTCCGCCGCACGGCCGCTTACGTCCACATCGATAAACGTGCGCAGGCAGTTGTTCTTACAGAAATAGCAGCGCGTTTCTTCATTGCGTGTGGTCCGGTAGCGGATGCTGCGCACCGCATCGAGGCCGATGAATGTTGTCTGCCGCCCATGCATCCACAGCCGCAGCGCCTCCTGTGCGGCCCCGATGGCGCCTGACTCGCCACAGTGCTCGTGGACGATGATTTCAGGCTCACGGCCGTTAGCACGGAAGCTGGAGCGAATAAAATCCACCTCAGCCTTTACCACTGCCAGGTTGTTCTGTGTGCCGCCCTGCAGCACGAAGCGCGAACCGAGCGCGGCAAGATTGGGAATGCTGGCGACGTAGAGGAAGACGTTCTTGGGCAGTACGTCGGCCAGGCCGGCCAGAATCTCTTCGGAGCGCCATCCCTGCCGCTGGAAGTTCACAATGTCGGACTGCATGAAGACGGCGCAGCCGTAGCCGAACGAGGGCATCGACTTGGCCGAAAATGCGATATCGGCAAACTCCTCCACCTTCATGCCAAAACCCTCGGCCGTCGATTGCAGAAAATAGCCGTTGCCGGCCGAGCACTGCGTGTTCAGCTTGAAGTCCTTCACTCGACCGTCTTTCAGCACAATCAGCTTAATGTCCTGTCCGCCAACATCGACGATCACGTGCGGGTCGTCGTAAAATTTGAGCGCAGACTCGGTGTGTGCAACGGTTTCAACGAGTGCTACGTCGGCATTGAGCACGTCTTTGAGGATGTCCTTGGCATATCCCGTGGTTCCAACGCCAAGTATTTCAAGATTGGCGCCGCGGCTTTCCACTTGTTCCCGCAGCCTGTCGAACATCTCGATCGTGTCTTGGATCGGATTGCCGTTGGAGAGCTGGTACGCCTTGCACAGAACTTCGCCGTCCTTGCTCATCAGCACGGCTTTAGTCGAAGTTGATCCGCCGTCCACTCCAACAAACCCGGAGACGATCTGTCCGGGCACAAATTCCGCCGGAACAAATTTTTTTCGCCGGTACGCCGTTCGAAATTCATTGAGCTCCGATTCACTGGCGACCAATCCCTTGCCGCCGGAAGCCGCTTTCTCCTCCGCGCGGCCGTATTCGATGTACCACGCAAGCTTTTCCTTGCCCAGGTAACGGCCGACCTCTTTTTCCTCGTCTTTGCCAAATTCCACTGAGCCAAGCGCGGCGAAATACTGCGCATTTTCGGGAACTTTGATGAGATCCTCGGGCGTCGCGCCTTCAGGAAGCTGCACCTTCCGTTCTTTCCACATACGTGGAATATTCGCCTGCCACGCTTCGCGCATGCCACGAATAAACGAGTTCGGTCCGCCGAGGAGCAGAACATGCGGCCGCAGCGTGTTGCCGCGCGTGAGCACGCTCAGGTTCTGCAGCACAATGGCCTCGAACAGCGACGCCATCAGCTCGTGTGACGGCGTGCCGGTTTTTTGCAGGCCGTTGATATCGGTTTCGGCAAAGACTCCGCACTTGCCGGCTACCTTGTGCAGCTTGATTCCGTGATAGCCCTGGTTGGCAAGCTCTGCTACGGGAATCTTCAGCTTGGCATTGATCTTGTCAATTACCGCGCCCGTGCCGCCAGCGCACTTATCGTTCATCGAAGGGATTTTCTTCTTGCGGCCAGTTTCTTCGTCATCTTTGAATACGATGATCTTAGCGTCCTGTCCGCCAAGCTCAATAACGGAATACACCTCGGGATGGAGCTTCTCGACCGCAAGCGCGACCGCGTGCACCTCCTGCACGAATTTCGCGCCGATCATCTCCGCCAGTGGTCCGCCGCCGGAGCCGGTGACGAAAACGCGCGCATTCTCGGGCGTCATTCCGGCGTCAGCTTCCATGCGCTGCAGAAATTCGAGCACCTTCTCCGGCTGGCGCGTTTCATGCCGCTGGTAATCCTGCCACAGAATCGCATCCGTAGCCGCGTCCACCACCACGGCCTTTACAGTGGTCGAGCCAACATCAAGCCCAACGAACAACTCCATGCGAGTCCTCTCCGTGTTTCAGTGTCGAACATGGTTGCGACGGCCTGACCGCGAGTAAGCGGGTCGGTATTGCAGCGGCCGATGCGCATCGAAAAACGTGAGCAGCCAACATTGCAGGAGGCCCAGCACAAGCGTGCCGGCCCCCTGAAACAGTCCGATTGCACCACGCATGAGGTGCCGCATTACGCCACCTGCCGTGCAGCAACAACTGACCGCTCACGCCGGTGCAGGGCACGGTCTTTGTCCATTAGATCGCTCACGTGCCAGGTAAATTGGGCGGCCGTTCCGGCGATGCCTTCGCGGTGCGGAACGTGATAGAGGGCGCGTTTCAGATGCGGATGCTCCTCCACGTAGGCACGGATGTCGTCGAGCCGCTTGCCGGTCTTGTTCAGTACGGTGTCAAACTCCCCGCGCGCTTTGGCGCGAGCTTCGGCCAGCGCCATCTGCACGCGGCTGTGCGCGTTCACCTCGCCCTCGCCCGATGTCTCGATGGGCAGAAAGATCATGTCCTTGTACTTGCTTACCACGCGCGACTGCACCGCGTCCGACTGCGTTGACGGCATACACCCGAAGGGCTTGAGCGCCAGGACCATGTGGCACAGGTGGTTGACCGTGTAGTAGACGTTTTTGCCCACTTCCATGTAGCCTTCGCCGCCGCGCGCAAGCTGGTGATAGAACGGGTGGGCCAGGCGCGATAGCTCCTTTTGCGGCACAAGCCGGTGCACTGTGTCACCCATGTGGCGAATGGTGCGATGGTAGAAGTACGTCCACATTGCGCTCCCTACATTCAGTCCGGCAGTTTTCTTGAAAAGCGCGAACTCATTCGCCATTCTCTTCTTCACTTCGAACCAGCGGGGATCGCGATACGGCGCCTCAGCATCGGCGCGGGCTTTGGCTCCCTCCTTGGCCACGTACATCATGTAAGCGATCCAAGTTGCGATCGGTTCCACCAGCACTTGGGCGCCCTCTTTTTCGAGGAATGCAAACATATTGAAGTTGCCGTCGCCTTCAGTAGTCTGCGCCCAGAATTCGCCAGTGATCTTGATCACGGGCTTCACGCGCAGGCGGTCAACTTCAATGGCATTGATGCTGTCGCGGCAGGTGTGCAGCGCATCAACGTACTCCTTACCGTACAGATTGTCCGTCACTTTACCTAGTGTGCAGCCAACGCTTTCGATCTTCTTGTGCTTTTCGAGAAATGGCCGTGTCCAGGTCGGCGCCGCATCCATGATGTGCCAGCGCTTGCGGTCGCGTAGCGTATCGGTCAAGGTAGTCACCGCTTCGCCAATCACGCGATCGGTTTCGCCTTTGTTCGTCTCAAAGGGACGGATCTGATAAGCAAGCTCGTTGATCACATCACCCAGATTCAGTGCGTTCAACATACCCATACCGAAATCGACAGAGAACTTGAGCCCGGGTTCGCCACTAGCTGCCTTGATGCCATCGGTCTGCTGGAAGAGCAGAACGCGAAATCCGTCAAAGCCGGCGTTCTGTAGCGCGAAGCGGTACTCGGCCTCGTACATGCCGAAGCGGCACGGTCCGCATGAGCCTGCGGTGAAAAAAACGTAGTTATCGATGATCTCCTTACGGCTCAGTCCCTGCTGCTCCAGCTGTTGCAAATGGCGAACCAGGTTACCGACCGTAAAGTAGGTGGGATTGCACTGGCCGTTGTTGCCATATTCCTTGCCGGCTTGGAAGTCAGCCACTACGGGTGTAGGAATGTTCTCGCAGTTGTAGCCGCTGCCGCGGAACACCGCTTTGATCATCGCCTCGTGCTTCCACGTGAGGCCGCCGAACAGGATCGTTACGCGATCACGCTCCGCCGCGGTGAACGTTCGCTCCACAGGTTTTTTGAACTCGCGCATCCGCGCCAATCCGGCTTCGGTTCTCAGTCGCGCGCGCTCCGCATCGATCCGGGCCTGAATTTCCATCTCAAAGTCGGTCTGAACAACTTCGTTCGTGGGCATTGGGCTCTCCTCCGGTGGAAAACTGTTAATTGCCGACGCGAGAGATGACGAGCAAGGGCTTCAGCGGCGAACATCCTCGCGCACGAACCCCTCACATCTGTCCTGTCACCCCCTGAAATCCGTGTGCAAGCTGCTTGAAGAAGTACTTGATCACACGCTGGTCGTTGTAGCACCAGCCGAGGATGTGGTTCAGCGTCGAGAAGCAATGGGTCTGGCAGCTCTCTTTCTGATGATCGAGCTGTTTGGTTTCGAACTTATGGTGACCAACAATACCCCAGTCGTAGCTTGCCGTGTACATGGGGAAACATGGGGCGAGTGTGCCATCCACGCGAATGATCATCGAATTCTGACCCGCGCGGCAGTTCCAGGGAAAATGATTGCCCTTCATGAAGCCGACCATCTGCCACAACCGCGTGTTGGAGTTGACCATTTTGTAGCCGGCGTCTTGCTTTTCCGTCAGCCACTGGATAGTCTCTTCCACTGCCGGCCAGTCGTCCTTCGTGATGTAAGTGACGTTATTCTCAGCATGCTTGAAGTGCTCGTCCTGCGACAGTAGCGGCGACTCGTTGATGTGATAGTCCGTGGCGATGCCGAGATCGCGCGCGATCTCCGTCAGCTCCCTTACGTCGTCAAGGTTATTGCGGCAGATGTTGATATTGAGAAATACCGAGTAGCCGTATGAGTACTGCTTGCGGATCAGATAATCAAATTGTTTGCGGATTGGCACGAGCGCTTTGGGAAGGCCCGGCTTTATATCCACCGCGTCAACGGCGATGTTGAACGTGGCGAGGCCCGCATCAGCCAGCTTGTCGATCACGTCCGTGCGCAAGAGGCGCGCGTTTGTCGGCAGGTAAATCCAGAAACCCTTCTTGGCCGCGTAGTACGTAATACGGTGAATGAAATCCGGCCGCAGGAGCGGCTCGCCACCCATGTACGCCAGCACCCTGCATCCAGTGCCATGCAGCCAGTCCACCGAGCGCTTCGCGGTGTCTTCCGTCATGCCTTTGACCTTGTTATCAAAGGCCCAGCAGTAATGGCAGTCAAGATTGCACTTGAATTCGGTGAACAGATACGCAATCAGCGGATGAAAATCTCCCGGCGTCACGCGCGAGCGAATGAACGGAAACAGCCAGCCACGCATTGTGTGGTAAATCTGGCCGGCGGTCCAGTGCCGCTTCTCAGGCGGAATCCAATCCTCGTCTTCGATGACGCCGAGCAGGTCGGGATACTGCGGAAAAACCGGGTCGGGAAAGGTCTGCTCTTGCGCGGGAGATGCAACGGGACATTCCCGCTCCGCCGGTTTCGTTAACAGTTCGTGAAGCTGAACGTCGAGACGGAAGGTGGACCGCTCTCCTTCGTGCGACTGATACATAGGAACAATCTCCGTGATGGGGGAAGAGGGGATTAACCCGGAGTGACCCGTCGAACCAGTCGATTGAGCCATAGCATAGCTGCTCTCATTTCCAATGACAAGGGCCTTCACGCAGCTCAGCGGCCGCGAATCGCCTCGGGATCTTCGCTACATCGACGCAGTCACTCCGTCAGGTGGCACAAGCGGAGAAGCCACACCTCGACACAATGATCCGGCGAGGATACTAATCGTGATCATTGATGGTTGTACGCCGCAGATAAGGCCAATCGGAAAGTCGAACTGGCAAGAATCGCAGAAAATCGGAAAGTCGAAGTAGCAAGAATCGCACGAGCGCCGTCTTGCCCGACTTGCCGGGTTTGATTCCTGAGAACTGAAATAGGTTGCGAAAATCTTTTGTTTTTTTTGGCTCGGGCTGAAGGTGTCCGCTCAGTAGAGCGAACCCCTGGCGTATATCCTGCAAGCCATTCGCTTTTATTTCGACGCACGCATCGCACGCCGCCAAGTTGCATGCTGGTGTATCCCGGCGCTTTCCGAGTTCTGTGTCGACTCTCGCACAGCGACTACGACGGCGCCGGTGATCGGTAAGACGGGGTGGCCGCCGACGTCCTCAGGCCTTTAGCGTAACGTGCCGGGAATTCATCTGCGCCTTGATCACTAGCTCTGCAGCCAGCAAGCACTGTGTCTGGTCCTGCGCAGTGTGAGTGCGATTCGCAATATCGGCGACAAACTGCGACCCGAAAGGCAGCGGCATTTTGTTGCAATCGATGTAGCGCGCTGTGTTCGTATCGACCAGGAAAAGATTGTTTCCCTGGGGCCCTACTGCGACATCGGTGTACTTACGCACCTCGATATAACCGTCTGTACCGAGAATGAACAGCCGCCCGTCGCCCCACGTGCCCAACCCATCTGGCGTGAACCAGTCGAGCCGTACGTAGCCCAAGCCGCGATCGCCGCGCAACACCATGTCGCCGAAGTCCTGAAACCTCGGCCGGTCAGGATGGCGCACATTAGCTACCTGCGACTCCACGACTTCAGCCTCTGTCGATCCGGTATAAAAAAGGAACTGATCTACCTGATGCGAGCCGATATCGCACAGGATTCCGCCGTACTGCTCCGGATTCCAAAACCACTCCGGCCGGCCACTGCCGCCGCCGGAATCGCCGGCGCGCTGATAAATCTGGTGCGGCGCAATGTTGATCGTCTGGATCACCCTGCCAATGGCTCCCTGCTGCACAAGCTGGCCAGCGTATACAGCTGCCTTCACCTCTAGGCGCTCGCTATACATAATGGCGTAGATCCGTCCCGTTGCAGCGATGCTTCTCCGCACCTCCGCGAGTTGTTCGAGCGTTGTGATGCCCGGCTTATCGGCAAGAAAGTCCTTGCCGTGCTGCATAACCCGCACACCCAAAGGCGCGCGCTCGCACGGAATCTGGGAGCTCAGCACCAGTTGGATCGAAGTATCCTCGATGATCTCCTGCTGCGTCCTCGCGATCTTCACATCGGGAAAACGCCGCCGGAACTGCGCGAGCTTGTCGTCTTCACCGCCCCATGCGGCAACTATCTCACCGCCGCCACGCTGCACCGCAGCGATCATGCCAAAGATGTGGTCGTGGCTCATGCCGCAGACGGCAAACCGGATGTGATGCTTTGGCTTCTCTTCCTCGGCCTGCAGCGGCACCGCATCCTCGACCACAACGCCGTGCGCGCTCGCCTCTCCAGGCGGCAAGCCGGACAGCATGGACTCCGAACCAATCCAACCCGCGATCCATCCTCCTGCCCATCCCGCCTGCTTCAGGAACTCCCTCCGCACCGGCAAAGATATGCTCATATCCGTTTCCCTGTTAGTCTGTTGCCCATTGCGACTCAGTAGATTCTGCTCGCAATCACCTGGGTTCCGGTAGCGCTTGATTCAATACTGGTCGAGCGCAGCAGCACTTCAAAATTGCGCAGCGTGCCGTCAGGCCGCGTAGCGCGCTTCAGAATAGGTGTAATCGCCGAGGGATGCAGAAGCATCTCCGCGGCCGCTTGTGTCCCCGCCACGTCCAGGCCTTGCAGCAGCAGCAAGTGGCCGGTCCCGCTCAGGTTCGGCAGCAGCACAATCAGCGCAAACGTTTCATGCGCCGGCTCGTCCCAGTGGCTGGCATAGCTCAGCGACTCGCCTGATAGTGGCTTCAGGTTCAGAATCTCGGCGCCCTGCATTCCGGGGCTGTCAACGATCCTGAAGTTGGCGCTGCTCTCAGCAATGGCCGCCCAGGGATTGCTGCTCACCGATCCGAGAATCACAGCATTGGAATTCTTGAGGTCATCGAGGCGCAAATCGCGCGGAAAGCGGATAAAGACGCGTTCCGGATTTGCTTCAGGCAGCCGCGCCAGCGCTGCCACGATCTGAAAATCCACAAACGGAGTAAGACGCTGCGAGCGCAGGTCCTCGGCGCTGTGCGAATCCACGCCCATGAGCGGCTCCTGGCGGTAGTTGCCCTGCATGTATTCGGTCAGCGGCATGGGATGGTGTGACAGATCTTCGAGCAAGTTGAAGCCTGCATCCGAGGGCACGATGTAGCTGGTCGAAGGCCCATCGAAAAGCGTGGTCCACAAGATGTGTGCCGGCTCTGAAGCTGCCTGCCTGGCCCCGATGTGTGCCGCAACAATCAAGGTAAGGGCAACCAGCACTGCGGTATAGCTGGCCACGGCAGCGCCAGCAAGCAGTCTGCGCCTCCATCCCGGCCGAGCGGTCTCCTGAGCTGCGCTCTCTGGCGAAACGTTACTCTGCGTGCGGATCTTCACCGTAATCGGCAAGTGATCCGCGGGGGAAGGCGAACTGGCATCCGCGGCGCGTGCAAACACCGGCACGTACCCACCCACTGGGACGTCGAGGCGCCACTCCTCCGCACTGCCCTCGTTGGCAAAATATTCCGCCAGTCGCTTGCGCAACTGCCGGGCGTAATTGCGAACAATGTTGTCTTCGAGTGTCCGGTAATCTGAAGGGCGATCGAAGACCTGCACGCCGATCTGATGTTCGCCGATTTCGTCGCCGCGGCCCTCGAGCGTTTCGGCCACAACGAACAGCAGAAACCGTGAAAGCAGTGGAGAGCGCGCGAAATGCGGCCCGGCGATGATCCGCTGCACAAGTTCCCAGCGCGGATCGTCTTTGATCTCGGGCCTGACCTCGAGGGGGCCCCCATCGCGAACGAGCGATTTTTGTTTGTGCTGGATGGCCGTGGTCGCGCGTTCCATCACAGTACCCTCCGGAATTGACCGGGAAGCATTACTGCTCTGGCTTAAGACAAGTTGCGAGGACGGGGCGCAACGTGATGCGCAGCCTGTCTATTATTAAGCTTCGTTATTCAGTTCCGTCAAACGAAATTCACCGGTTGAAGAGGGTATATACTCCCGAGTCGATAATGCTGCTCTGGTGGGCAAATCCAGCGGTGGCCCAACGAATTCAAGTCTAGCATATTTCCACAGTCACAAACATTTTAACTAGGCCGTAATTATCTGCCCTTCAGCAAGATACGGGAGATTCCCACTAGTGTATACACTTGTGATTTCGAGGGTAAACACTCCCCTCTTCCCTGCAAACATACTACTGTGTCGCAGGCTCCCCAAAAGCAGGGCGAAGCACACGTGTAGCAAGACACGATTTTTGGAGGTTTCACGTATGAAAATTTGTCTCTGTCTCAATATAAGGCGCGCGATCCTGCTGATCGCGACCCTGGTGGCCGTTGTCTGCCTGCCCACGCGGCTTGCGGCCCAGCTTGATCGTGGCGAGATTACCGGAACGGTCGAGGATCCGTCGGGGGCCGTGGTCCCCAATGCCACGATCACGATAACGAACGAGGCAACCAGCGCGAGGATTGGCACCAAATCCACCGCGACCGGCACCTACGTCTTCGATGACGTGCTCCCCGGCAATTACACCCTTGAGGCGGATGCCGCAGGATTCAGCAAATTTCTTGAGCACGGCATCATCGTCCAGGTTCAGCAGGTGAATACAGTGGACGTGAAGCTTTCCACGAGCAATGTGCAGCAGACTGTTACAGTTACGGCTGCGGCTCCGCTGCTCGAGACGGAAAACGCTCAGGTCGGCCAGACCGTCACCAATCAAGCCGTCAACGATCTGCCCCTTGCCACCCGCGATTGGACCTCGCTGGCGCAGCTTTCCGCAGGTGTCAGCACGACGCCGACCGGATCCGGTGGCGGAGGAATCACCCCCGACGCAGGCAGCTCTGAATCTGGTTATTTTAGGGTGAATGGCGTTGACGAATGGCAAAACGATTTCCGCCTGAACGGCATTAACGACAATATCGAAATCTATGGCGGCAACTATACCCTGACCAACGCCGCCATCGTCCCACCGCCAGACGCCCTTCAGGAGTTCACCCTGCAGGCAGGCGACTTCAACGCCGAATTCGGCCACTCCACCGGCGGCGTTGTCAACGCATCCATCAAGTCAGGGACGAACGGCATCCACGGCGACCTCTGGGAGTACGTGCGCAACGACGATTTGAACGCGAATTACTTCTTCAACAGGACCTGCTCAAGCAGCGGTTGCGTCTCCGGTCCTATACCCGACTACCATCAGAATCTGTTTGGCTTCACGGCCGGGGGCCCTGTCATCATTCCCGGCGTTATCCACGGCAAGAACCGGCTCTTCTGGTTCGCCGATTATCAGGGTGGACGCTACGTACTGCCTGAATCGCCGGGCGGCCAAAACGTTCCCACCTGCGACGTGGCCGGGGTAACATCTGCATCGGGATGCACGGCCACCAGCGAATTCGGCAGCGGCTTTACCAACCTGCAGGACAACATCAACTTCAATAGCGGGTCGGCGCCGGCCGATGCATTGGGCCGCGTATTTCCCAACGGCACCATCCTCGATCCGGCTACCACGCGCACCATACCGACCAGCGGACTCGATCCCATCACCGGCTTGACAGGAACACCTGGCGCCTATGTTCGCGATCCGTTCTACAAGTGCACGGCGAGCGGATGCCCTGCCGGTAACTATGCAGTCGGCGGCTTGGCCGGGGCGACCTATACCGTCGGCAACCTCAACATTATCCCAACGTCGCGCATTGACCCCAACGCGGTCAAGGTCCTTAACCTCTTCCCGTTTCCAACGGTGCTCAACAAGCTTAGCAGTAATTTCCCCAGCTACATTCCGATCGAGGACAAGAACACCAATACCTGGGACGTTCGCATCGATGCCAACATCAGCCCCAAGGACATCCTGTTCGGTGTCTATGACCGCAGCCTGCTGAACGCCTACCTGCCGGGATACTTTCCCGGGTATGCCGTGGGCCAGACCGACGCGCGCAACGA
>JASIJW010000478.1:0-8436 GCA_030050035.1 Acidobacteriaceae bacterium
TTCTCAATCATTCTACCAATATATCAGCGACCAATTCTGATGTTCGGTGTCACGACTACTACCAAAGTGACGGCGGACGGACGCTCGCGTTCCGATCTAAACAAAATAGACCAATTGAAGTTCTTCTTCGCGTTGAACGGGCGGCCGCCTGGTTCAGATCCGATTCGCCAGGCTTAGAACCACGATGGCGGCGATTAAGACCGAAAGTCCAAGAATAAGCAAACCAATGATGTGCCGCTCCGTATCGTCCCATTCTCCCCCAAGCACGCCGAGAAATGTCGAGGTCAAGACCATCGTGGCTTGAAACACTGGCCAGCCAATGATGGGACCAAATGTGCCGAGCACAGTGGCGCCGCGACTGTAGAACAGGATGCCGCCCGTGAACAGCACGCCCATCGAGAACGCCATCAACCAGTTCGACCATCCCGATGTTCCGCGAAGGGATGACCCGCAAAAGCTTGTCCAAGCGTGCTCGCGACTTAATTGCCACATTGCGTATGCCCCATTGCTCACAAAGCCGCCAGCCAGGCAAACCACCCAGAGGGCGTCGCCACTGCTCATCGCGTTCGCGCCGTGTCGGACGGCGTTTTCCATGATCTGTCTTCCGAATGCAAAGCTGAAGTTAAGAGCCGGAGCGAGCATACCAGCCGCCAGGGCCAGAAAAATGCCCTTCGTGATCGCCCCCCTTCGGACTGAAACTCCCCTACTAATTTCTCGCTTCCGGCCTGCCATCCCGATGAGGTACACACCACCGAGCGCTAATGCAACACCGGTCATGACAGTGATTCCGGCTGGCTCCAGCAGGCGATCCGGCGTGAGTATGGCCAGCGGAAGAAGAGCACCGAACGAGGCACTCAATCCGCAGACGATTGAGAAACTGATGGACATTCCGGCAGCTGCAACAGCGAGCCCGAACAGGACGTTGGCCAGTCCCCAGGCACACCCGAACGCGGCCGCTGTCCAAATCGCTCCTGCGGAACTCAATCTATATACCGAAGCAAGCTCCGGTACGGTGATTACGGCGATGGATACCGGTAATACGAGCAGCCCCACAAGGCTGTAGATAAGCCATGTGTTTGCCCACCGCCAACCGACGGTGCGGCTCATCGGGAAAACGAAACTGCCTTGCATCACGGCGCCGAGGATCGTCAGGCCAATTCCAAGGAGGATCGGACGAGCAGTCAAACCGATCTCCCTTCATTCCACAAGTGATAAAGACTATTAGCCATTGTAATCTAATATATCAGAAAATACGACTAAATATCACACAACCATATTGACAATGTTAATACATAAATATATTTTTTGCTGTCCCCTTTTCCACGCCTAGCCGCGTTTCGATTTGCCAAACTGCCGGGGCTGGTAGTTTGTATCCCAACACCGGAACCAAGGCACTTCGCACAGCCAGTTCTCCGCGTTCGAAGAGACCGCGCCATCGCCACGCGCGTGCGTCGATCAGGTTAAGCCTGTGCATCGTCCTTCCATCGTACGTGGGCGTGCCGGCGAAGCCGCACTATCAGGTGTGATGCGGTGCTCCGGCCGCTCGCCATATATCGACCGTACGGCTGGCCAGTGAGATGATGGTCAGGATCAGCGCCCGTTCACCGTTCCGTTATGTGGATGGATAGCGCCGCATGCCGCGTGATCAATTAACCACGCAGCACGCATGTCTCTCATTCACCTCGCACCGCTGTGCCGATCGATGACACAGCGGTGCACTTGGAATGTCCTTCGCTTGTATCTCCGCTATTGAGATTGTGCAATCGTTCCTGTTGCGCCATTAATAAGGAGACTAGTGCCGGCGGTTGAGTTATTGACGAAAATATTAGTGTTGTTTACTCCCATGCCGGTAACCGTAGATCTCGAAGAACCCGCGTCGAGTTGAACAACTGTCGTGAATCGAGTGGCGCTCACTGTGACTAAATTTCGGGTAGCGGTGCTACCCAGCTCGATGCCTATATTTTGGCAGCAGGTGGCGCCTTCGGATGCCGTATAAGACTCAAGTTGCCAATCAAATTCGCTGTCTGTGCCGACGGTGTAGACACACGTACCCGATGAGGCGGCGACCGTACATTTTCCTCCGTGCACATGTACAGAGGCACAACCGGATTGGCAATCAATGCCAATGCTGCCGGAAACACCAGTGATTGGACTTCCGGGATAAAGATACATATCTTCCATGTCCGGACCGTCGCTGTATCCGGTAATGATCACGCAGTACTGGCATTCATTCATCTTGATTTCCTGAAGATGGTCGTGATTTATCCAGAATGTGCCTCCATTCAACTCGATTCCGTATTCCCTTGAGCCTGAGAACCCATCCAGTTCAAGATCTTGCAATTCCATGAAGGATGTCCCATCGATGTATATGCCGCCGACAGCATTTCCGCCGCAGGGTAGGTCGTAAGAAGGGCATCGCGATGAGTTGTAGCCGGCTCCGGCAGTCGAGATGTCGCGAAATGCCAGGTGGTCTATCGTTCCTCCATTGCTGTTATTGGAGCCCTTCCCCGTCGTAAGAAGAACGATGTTTTGATCGCTCTCTATCGTCGCGCAGTTCGCCCCTGTATTGAGAAAGGATGTACCGCCTTCCCCTGTCATCCTGAAGGCAACATTGTTTTCCGTGAGGCCCGTTTCGATGTAGTACTTGCCGCATGGAAAAAACACGGTGCCTCCCGTGCCTGCTGCATTGATAGCCGATTGGATCGCTGGCGCGTCGTTCGTAGTTCCGTTCCCTGTTGCTCCATAGGCCTTGACATCGACCCACGGACTTGGACCTTCCACCTGCAGACTTGAGCCGACAACCACTAGCGACGTGGAAGGCTGGGTGATCACAGAGTTCCCTATCGTGGAAGTTCCGGTTAAAACCGGGACGGTGTTCGCGGCACCGCCACCTGTGATCGTTTGCGCATGCGTGCAGAGCGGAAGAACACATCCGATAAAAGCGAGCAACAGCAGGTATTTCCTGAAGGACAGCAGCGGCTTAGCGCATTTCGCCCGCTCAGAACCATCATGGACAACATTGGTGATAGTGCAGCGGAAATCGATTTTTGACACTGTTTACTCCCTTCGATTTGACTGGTTGGTGATAATGCCACGCATTAACGCAACAGAAGGCATATAAGAAAACAAATAAACGCAACAGAAAAGCTATTAGCTTTCAAAAGATATTTGTACTGAATTCAGTTTTCGATCCATCTGCCGTCCACAGGCATCCTGGATGCAAGCACAAAGTACCGCATATTGGCGCATTGTGGATGGCTCAAGCTGTCCCGGCAGGCCGGCGGGGTAGCTGGGCCACCACTCGCACTGCACTTCGCTTTTCAAATTCCGCAGATATTTCGCGCTAGAGGCGGCGTGGGGCCTCGCAGAAGCGTTTTCGCTCCAAGGACGGTTCCGACGGCGGCGACGGAGCGGACTTCCATGGCCAGAAGCGCTCGAACCGGACGCACGCACCGCCACCGAAATGTCCGCCGCCCACCTGCGTCGCTCGGCCTCCTTCCGGATGTCCTGTAGAGGAAGCAATGTGTCGGTCAGCGCGCTTCGCGCTCGACGTCTCCGTTCAGCGCGACCTTTCACGGCGAATACAAAGGCTGATGTGGGCTCTGTCTAAATCCGTTCCAGAAGCGACGACAAAATGCCCAGCGACTAAACTGGGCAACTGTGTCGCCGCTCAGAGGTACATCAGCCAACAACGCCAGGCACTCACGGGTCATTGGGGTATCATGACCCGCCCAGGTAAGAATACCGGGTAGCTATCACACCAATAGGACTTTGAGTGCCGCGGCGTAGTCAGTCATTGGCCTGTATTGCTTTGGAAGGGTAACATGCAAGCCGTTCGGAGTTTGTTTCCAAGATACCTTCTCATCTGTGCCCACAAGCTGCACATGTTTGATCTTGCCAGGATTGGTCGCGGAGGAGGTGCCGAATGCCTGTACGTTGAATTCTCCGCTGGGCCAGCCAAGCGCGATGGCATAAATAACCGTGTTGTCCTTACTGCGCGTAAACCGGATGTCCTTAGAACCGAGTTTATTGACGCTGTTCCCCTGGAAAGATCCGCTTTTTACGGTATCAGGGCCTTCGCCATATACTTTCCAGGGACGCGTCTCGTAAATCGCCTCTCCATTCACCTGCATCCAGGCAGTTATTTGGTCGAGAACAGCGATCTCCTTGCTATCGATAGTGCCATCGGGTCTTCCTGGAATATTGATGATGAACGTGCCATTCTTGCTTACCGTGTCGATCAACCAATGAACCACATCTCGCGGATTGAGATATCCCCCGTATTCTCCAGGTTGCTCAAATAAACTGCGGCGGTAGTGCCAGTCACCAATGCAGGTCTCAGATTGCCAGGCATATGGCATGATGCGGTCGGTGAGACCGCGCTCATAGTCAGCTACCACTGCTTTGGCCAAGTGATCGGGAACTATCTTTACGTTAATGACCCGTTCCATTTTTCCACTACGAGCTTGCAAGTTGTGATTGTAAAAATAGGATCCTATATTCATGCCACCCCACCCAAGCGGGAGGAGTGCATTATCGAAATAAAGAAGATCGGGATCGTGCTGGTCGATCAAATCTCGAGTGCGGTCATAGAAGTCCCTCACGTAGGAAATGTCGGGCAAAGCATCGAAAGGATGTTTAGGACCGTAAAGTTGCTGAGGATCGAATCCTTGCCACCACCGCTGATCGCCCTCTGCTGCCGTCAGATGACCATCATACGGAATGCCCGCCATGGAGCCGGTTTTGTCCGCCCCATGTGAGGTTTGGAACCACCACCAATTGCGCGCTTGATGAACGGTGACGCCAAAACGCAGATCCTGCTTGCGAACTGCTGCCGCCCACGTTCCGAGAACATCGCGATGCGGACCCATATTAACCGCATTCCACGCATGATGTTTGGAGTTCCACATATCAAATCCATCATGATGATTTGCGACGGTAAGAAATAACCGGGCCCCTGCCTTCTTAAAGCGGGCAACTAAAGCGTCCGGCTCCCAATTGAGCAAAGTCCACTGAGGACATAAGTCCTTATATCCAAATCTGGATGGATGACCATAATGCTCCAAATGAAATTTGTACTGTTCGGAGCCTTCCATATACATGTTTCTCGCGTACCAGTCGCCGGCTTCTGGAACACACTGCGGTGTCCAGTGTGCCCAGATGCCGAATTTCGCGTCGCGATACCAGTCCGGAGCCTCGTAGTGCAAGAGAGAGTCCCAGGTGGGTTTGTAGGGACCGTCACCGCCCAACCCCGAGATTGGAGAGTCCATGGGCACACCATCCCAGGAACCTCCAGGAATAGGCAGGCTCGGAGCATCACCCCAGGCTGTAGGCCGCCAATCGCCTTCACGCAGTTTTTGCTTTACAAGTTTTCCAGCCTCCAACGCATAAAAGAGCCGTTGATCCGCTGGGGTAGCGCAAAACTGAGCATAATCTGAGGTAATACGATCGAAGCCGTCGACCGCATTCGATGCCAACATCTCGCTTCCGTGCGCTATAGCTGGCATCGCTTTCGTTGCCGCAGCAGCCGCAACCAATCTGCAGAAATCTCGTCGCCGCATGAATTACTCCCTTGATGTCAATGACTGTTATTGTTTGGCTTGGTGAATCGCAGCTATTCGCAAGACCGTACGATTTGGAATTCGGTGCCCTTAGTCCGGCAGTTTCCTATACACCAAATTGGCTGCCGGGGACGAAGGGGCTTTGGTCGCGGCGTGTGTGTCATTCCGAATTATCCTCTATGGTGAGCTGCTGGCGCTTTTCATTGTCGGACGCGACGCCAATTCAGCTCCCCACCAAGGCGTGGCATCGTGACGCACGGAAGTTGAAGCATAATGCCTCTACTTAGATACGCACCGCCAAGTTCTTTACCACCTCTGCATGGTCGAAGAAAATCCGCAATTCTGTCGTGCCGCCCGTTGGCCCGATAGAGCTTTCCGTATCGCGGAGATGTGTTCAGCAATATTTACAAACCCGATGCGAGCGCAATTTGATCCTCAAAGCAGACCCTATTGCGACTGAGCCGTTCTTTGAGGTGTCACCGTTATGCCATACAAACATACTAACATTTTAATTTTGATCTGTGCTATAGTAATTTTCGCAATAATATTTCACTCGTGCGAACTGCTATAACCCGGAGTTTCCGTGAATCGAAACTGCATTACCCAGCTTCTCCTCATCGCTCTCGCGCCAATCCTCAGCCTTTCCGCGCACGCAGCCCCCTCCCCCACGGCCCCCGGCCAATTCACTGTCACCTGCCTTCAGGTCGCCGACTCTACCCGCGGCCTCGGTCTCGCTCTTATCCTCCAGACACCCGCAGGACACACCTACCTTTACGACACCGGTGCCGGCTATCCCTCTGCGACCGATCCTTCCGGCTGGGTCAACGACGTTAACACCGCACGCGATCAAATCTTCCCCTTTCTTCAAGCCAACCACATCTCCGCCATCGATGGCGTCATCATCAGCCACGCGCACCTCGACCACTACGGCGGCCTGCTCTGGCTCGTCGACCGCTTTCCTATCAAAAAACTCTATGACACCGGCTACAGGTACCTGGGCCCCGAGCCGCCCAACATGGACCCCACTGAGGAGTCTGGCTACGTCCGTCTCCGTCAGCACTTCAAAGATCGCGGAGCCTACCAGGAGGTTCACGCTGGCGACCATATCGACCTCGATCCTCAACTCGATGTCGAAGTCCTCGCTCCGCCCCGTGGCTACTTCGCCGAGGCGCACCCCGAGCAGCGCCCGGCCAACGATCCGCCGGCTCACTATCTCCTCAACGCCAACTCTACTGATATCCGCATCCGCCACGGTGGCGTCGTATTCCTCTTTCCCGGCGACATCCAGAAAGAAGATCAGGAGCGCAGCCTTCTTCCTTTCGTTCCGGCCGCAAAGCTCCGTGCCGACGTTCTCATCGCTCCCGGCCACGGCAACAACACCGCACTCTCTCCCCGCTTCGCCGCCGCTGTGCGTCCCACAGTCGTCATCGCCAGCCTCTTTCCTCGCTTTCTCCCCGGTAACCGCGCGCATCAGGTCTACGGCGCCGTCGGAGCCAACGTATACATCACCGGCGAAGTCGGGTGGATCCGCGTCGTCTCCGACGGTCTTCATTACACCGTCGCCACCGAGCGCCTCGCGCCCGAGCAGCACGGCGTCAGCATCCCCGGCCTCGTTCAACGCTTCACCGCCCAGGGCATCCACTAGCGGTCAGTTAATGCCTTTCGCGATTGGGATATTGCGTGAACAGGTTCAATGACTGTGGACTTTCCTTTGAGAGCGAGACACAATGACTCCGGAAAAGGCAGGCGAGAATGCATCGAGCGAAGCTCGCGGCCCCAGAGATGTTTGGGACCGGCGGGAGTTTCTTGGCAGGACCTCGGCCCTGGTGGCGAGCACCGTGCTGGCGGCCGGTAGCCGTCCCGCATTAGGCGCAACCGCACCGGCAATTCAAACGAAGACCGCGGTGCTGGTCAATCAGTTGGGCTACGATGCCGGGCAGGAAAAGATCCTTTTGGTGCAGATTGCTGACGGCTTGCCGCAGCTCTCTGCACCGGAGTTTCACCTAGTCGATGACAAGGGCCGAATCGTGTTCACGGGCAATCTAAATGCCCGCGGGAGGGTAAACGCCGGCACGGCGGGTGACTGGGGCGCAAACTACTGGACAGGAGAGTTCAGTGCATTTTGCGCAGAGGGTGTGTATCACGCCAAAGTTCTAGTCGGCGCAGCAGAATGCAGTTCGTTTCCGTTCCGCATAGGCGCACACGCCCTTTTCGCAGAAGCTTTTGCGCCAGCAGTCCAGTTCTTTCGCTTGCAGCGATGCGGCTGTGCGGTGCCTGGATTGCATCCGCCATGCCATCTGGACGACGCCAAAATTCCGGCCGCGATGGGCGGCGGGCATCTGGATGCAACCGGAGGATGGCACGATGCAGGCGACTTCAACAAGTACACCTCGTTGGCTTCGCGCTCCGCGTATGCATTGATGGTCCTGGCCAGGGAAAGCTCCAGGAAAGGGTGGCCGGAGGCTTCCCGACAGAACCTGTTGGACGAAGGACTGTGGGGTTCGGAGTGGCTGCGCAAAATGTGGCAGCCGGGCAAGGGAATCGTTTATGAAGATGTCTGGAGCGGCTATGGCTACTTTCGCGGCACGCCGGATAAAGAGACTGATAACCGCATCGGCACAGCAGACGACAGGCCATTTCGCGGTCAGGCGCCGAGTGCTATGGTTGCTGCGGCCTTAGCTGCTGCGGCGCGCGCGACAGGCCGCAGCGATTTCCGTGAAGCGGCCGAAGACCTTTGGCGAGGCGCTGTCAAAACGGGCTCGAACTATCCGGAAGACGCATGGGTAGCGACCTGCAACGGGGTTCCCGATCTTGGCGAGGATACGAAAGGCAGGATGGTGCGCCGCACTGCGCAACTGCTGCTGGCGGACCTGGA
>JASIJW010000479.1:0-3420 GCA_030050035.1 Acidobacteriaceae bacterium
TTCCGCCATGGAATGGAGTAGGACGGATCGAGTTCAACGGATTTGCGCCAGCAGCGGATGGCGTCGTCGTAGCGGCGCTTGTCGTAATACAGATTGCCGAGATAGTAATACGCCCGCGCAGCGTCAGGCCTCCGCGCAATGGCGTCTTCAAGGACGATCATTTCTTCAAGGCGCGCAGGGAAGCAATAGAGCGGCGACGCGGCCTCGGCCTGCTCGATGAAATGCGGCGCTTCTGCCGCCCGGCCAAGCTGCACGGCAAGCCAGGCCAGCGTGTAGCCGAGCATGGGGTGGTCGAGAGGGGTTGCGTTGGCAACAGATTCGAGAAGCAGAAGCGCATCCTCGCCGAGGCCGGACCAGGCAAGCTCATAGACGATGTCGAGCAGCGTCTGCACGTCGCCTTCGAGCGAGTCGATGAAGGCCTGGAGGTCAGCTTGATTGCGGCTGAGAAAAAACCGCTCGGCCACCATGCGGAAACAGAGCGGGTCGAGGGCCAGAGTCTCATCGATCAGCGCCTCTGCCTGCTGGATACGATCCATGCGGCGCAATACGCTTGCCTTCAACGCGCGGGCGCTCAGGCTGGGCGCATTGGGGGAGAGACTGCGCTCTACCTGCTCGAGCGCAAGGGCAAGCTCTCCGCGGCCGAGGCTGATGGCCGCGAGCCAGAGATAGCCGGCGCTCTGCCATGCATAATTCCACACCGCTTTGTGAAAAGCAGAGTAGGCGTCTGCATCCTTGCCCTGATAGAGACGCGCGAGTCCGAGGTTGTAAAAGGCTTCGCCGTCGTATGGATTGGGATTGCGGAAGGTAAGGCGGCGGACGGCGCGGACGAAATGCTGCTCGGCTTCATCGAAGAGTCCCTTACGCAACAAAATGAGCCCCAAGGCGTTATTCAGGCGCGCGTCTTCGGGTTCACGGCGTAGGCCTTCGCGCCAATATGCTTCCGGTGAGCGCGTAGCGTGCCGGTATTGCTCAAGATGAAGTCCGGTGAGGTAAAGCTCCTCGATGCTTTCGATCTGCTCTGGCGCCGGCGGCTCGGTGGCCGGTGCGGGAGGCTCGCGATCAGACAGGGATTCCTGCTGCCACGCAAGTATCTCGCGGCCGTCCGCGTCAAAGACGGCGAAGCGCAACTCCGTCGGGTTGCCGGCCGTCGCTTCAAGGTTGCGCGTGAAGGGCTTGCCCGGCGCGAGATCCGTGGTTTCGTCGAAGAGCGATGCACCATTGTGCGTAAGCAGCGCGCGCACGGTGCGCGGTGATGTTACGCAGACGCCTGCGAAGATGCGGCCGTTGCGGAATTCGAGATTCAGCGCGGCCTCGGTGTTGGCGTTCTTGGCCGGGCCGATCTCCTGGATCGGATACCAGTACTGGCTGAAGGTTTTGGTCTCATACGGCAGAAGCCAGGAGAAGTCGGGCTGATTATCGGTGTAGGCACCGGCCATCAACTCCACGTACGGGCCGTCTTCATCGGTCAGGTTGCGGTCCCAGGCGTAGCCGAACTCGGCGTTGCCCCAGGTCCACATCTTTTTACCGGGCGCGACGTGGTGGTTCGATGTGTGCACCACGCCGGCGCGGCGCGCATGATCGTAGCCACCGCAGAAGTCATACTTCGACTCCGTCACCATGTAAGAGGTGGGGACGGGAATGTTCTTGTACCAGGAGATGTCGGTGCCGGGGCGGTAGTCGACGCCGTAATAGAGATTCCGGGCGATCGGGAACGAAGAGATTGCGCGCCTGGCATGATCGGCGACGAAGGTCACATCGGGCGGAAAGAAGCTCTGGTACTGGTCGTGGACGCACACCGCAACATTGGCCCACCACAGAAATGTTTGCGGGAGCGGCGTGCGGTTGAAGAGCCGCACGCGGGCCTCGACGATGGATTTGCCCGGCGCGAGATGAATGCCGACCATGCCCTTCATGCGCAGCATGGGATCGTGCTCGCTGAGCCAGACCGTGCAGCCGCCCTCGGCATCCTGCTCGATGGCTGAGTGGACCGGCATGTACGTGGAGGGCCGATGGTGCTGCGGCCAGTTAAACTCCACGCCGCCCGAGATCCAAGGGCCCAGCAAGCCGACCAGTGCAGGCTTGATGACATGCTGGCGGTAGAAAAAATCGTACTGATTGGTTTTATCGGTAGCTGCGTGAATCCGCCCGCCAATCTCGGGCAGGATCATGAGCTGTACAAATTCGTTTTCGAGGAAGATGGCGCGATACGTCTTATCTTCTTTTTGAAGCGCGACGCGATCGGTAAAGGGATTTGGATAGACCTTGCCGCTGCTCCCCTGGTAGACGCGCTTCTCGAGGAACATGGGATTAGGATCGGCGTCCTGAACCGGATAGGTGGGAATCGTGACCTGCTGTTCATAGCAGCGTACGGCGTTATATCTATCGGCGTTACTCACCTGGCTCGTACCCCATTCGGCAGATCGATGATCCCTTCGCGTCAAGGATCCCGTAAACGGCGATCTCCGGCAGCCACAGGAGCAAAGAAGATGGCGAGTGGCTTAGCGTTAACGTACACGAAAGCCGTATAACTGTCAATTCACGCCGCTTCTTGCCCGTCTGAGACCGCCGCCCGCCGAATTTCGGGCGCGGCAAGCAGGATACGCGGGCGTTATATAAATGCCGCTTCATCGGAAACCGGAACGGGCTGTTTGATGAGCAAGCCGTCGAGCGGAACCGTAGCGAGCAGCCGGGCAATGACGCCACCCGCGGTTCCATCCCCGTAGGGATTCGCCATTCCAGTGAGGTTTTTGCGGAATTCAGGGTTGAGGGCGCGATCGATGGCGGCGCAAATTGCGCCTGTCTCGGCAGGCGCGTCAATCACATTGCGGGCGCGTTCGCGGCCTTGCTGCCTGATGCCAACATTGACCACGGGTAAGGCAAACGACGCAGCTTCCATGATGCCGCTCGACGAGTTGCCGACGATTGCGTCGGCCTGGGCCAGCAAGCTCCAATAGGTTATTGGGTCGAGATTAACGAAGATATGCGTATGGTCGCGCACTGCGGCCAGATCCCGCGTCCGCTCGATGAGCTCATGGCTGCCTGCGTCTGCATTGGGATAGACGAAGAGCAACTGTCCTGAAACCTTGGCAAGCGCGGCAAAAAAGGCGTCGGCTTCAGCGTTGGTGTCGCGCAGGATGGTAACCGGATGCCATGCGGCAAGCAGCGTGGGCGAGGCAAGTGCGATGCCGAGCCGTTGCTCGAGCGCGGTGCGCGTGAGCAGAGTGGAGCGGCGCAGGTGATCGAGTGAAGGAGCTCCGGCGCAGTGCACGCGCCATGGCTCTTCGCCCATGGCGATCACGCGCCGCCGCGCGGTTTCAGTTGAAGTGAAATGGATGTGCGCGAGCTTGGTGAGAGCATTGCGAACGGCATCGTCGATGGCCCCCTGGCTGACCTCACCGCCTTCAATGTGAGCGATGGGAA
>JASIJW010000480.1:0-9377 GCA_030050035.1 Acidobacteriaceae bacterium
TGTTGACCAGGATGTCGAGCTCCCCAAAGTGACGAATCGTTTCGTCAACCAGGCGCGCGCATACCTCGGCGTCGGCCAAGTCGCCGGAAAGAGCAAGCGCATTGCCGCCGATTTTGTCACGCGTGGCCTCTACTGGCGCACCGTTCCCCGTTGCACCGTCCTTCGTTCTCGAACCGTGTACTGCAACGCTTGCTCCGGCCTCCGCAAGCGCAATCGCAATGGCCGCGCCCAGGCCGCGCGAAGATCCCGTAACTAGAGCAACCTTGCCCTTCAGACTGAAGCGATCGAGGATCAAGTTCGTCCTTCCCGCGTGATTTGGTTTCACGATTATCTTACCCGCGCGGCGCGGGTTGCGGATTAGACGACATCATGGATGGCCGCCAGCCGCGCGATCTCGACGCGGGCCGGGATTGCGGAAGAAGATTAAAAACGGAATGCAAAGCAGGCTGAGGTAGGCCAGCAGCCGGAAAACGTCGATATAGGAGGCGAGCGTGGCCTGCTGCACCATGCTGCGGTAAATGGAGCCCATAGCCAGGCGCGAAGCAGAACCGGCCCCGCGTTGTTCGGAGAAGAACCCCGAGAGTTGCTGAAGGCTGTTCCAGTACGCCGGATTACTGCCGGTGAGGTTGCCGACCATCATGCTCTGGTGGGCCTGTGCGCCGCGCGTCAGCAGCGTGGTTACCAGCGAGATGCCCAGGCTGCCGCCGAGATTCCGCAGCAGGTTGTAGAGCCCGGTTCCCGCGCCCATCAGTTCGTTCGGCAGCGTCTTCACTGTCAAGGTCGTGAGCGGAACAAACAGAAACCCATTGGCAAATCCGTTGATGATATTCGGCCAGACCACGGTGCTCATGCTCATCGAGAGGTTCAGATCGCCGAGCATGAACAGTGAAACCGCGCGGATGACAACGCCGATCGCAATAAGCAGCCGCTCATCCACCCGGCCGATGAGCCGGCCGGCAATGAGCATCGAAAGAATTGCGCCAATACCGCGCGGAGCCACGGCAAAACCGCTGTCGAAGGCGGTGTAGCCAATCAGGTCCTGCAGGAAAAGCGGCAAAATAGCCGTGGTGCCGTAGATGATGATGCCCAGCAGGCCGATGAGAAACGTGCCCGTAGCAAGATTCCGGTCCGCCAGCACGCGCAGGTTGACAATGGGCGAGCTTGACCTGAGCTCACGCACCACGAAGACGATGAACGTGACAATGGCGATGCCGACAAACCAGCGCACCCAGACGGCGCCGAACCAGTCCGCCTCCTGGCCTTTATCAAGCACCACCTGTGTCGCGGTCAGTGCGATGGCGAGGAATCCGAATCCCATGTAGTCGACGTGCCACGCAGAACCCTGCCCATCACCACGCCCATTACCATGTCCAATCCAGGGCGGGTCCTCGACAAACGTGTGGATCATGATCAGCGCGAGGATGCCCACCGGAACATTGATGTAGAAGATCCAGCGCCAGGTGTAATTGTCGGTGATCCAGCCGCCCATAAGCGGCCCCAGCAGCGGGCTCACGATGATGCCCATGCCGTAAACGGCCATCGCCTGGCCGCGCTTGTTCACCGGGAAGCTTTCAAGCAGCACGGCTTGAGAAACCGGCTGCAATCCCCCGCCGGCCGCACCCTGCAGCACGCGCGCCGCGACCAGCATTCCCAGGCTCGTCGCCGCGCCGCACCACATCGAAGCCAGCGTGAACACCGCCACCGACCACAACTGGTAGCGCTTGCGGCCAAGCAAATTGCTGAGCCAGCCCGAAGACGGCAGAACGATAGCGTTGGAGATCAGGTAGCTGGTCAGTACCCAGGTTGATTCGTCGCGCGTAGCCGAAAGACTGCCCGCGATGTGGGGCAGCGAAACCGTGGCCACTGAGGTGTCCAGCACCTCCATGAACGTGGCCAGCATCACTGAAAACGCGATCAGCCAGACGTTGTGGCTGGGACGCCAGGCGGAGTGATCGGGAGAATGATCGATTGCGGCTCGTCCCGCTCCCGTGCGGCCCGTTCTCAATTGCCCGATTTCAGCTTCCGCTTGCCCTTGCGCCGCCACACTACAAGATTAACTGCTGCCGCGCAATCGAACCGCATGGCAATCCTGTGCAGCAAATTATCGCGAAGCCGGGACAACTTGTTTTTTGTTTTTTGGCACAATGAGGAGTATGAGATTGACCGGACGCGACGCTCTTCTCGTCGTCGATGTGCAGAACGATTTCTGTCCCGGGGGCGCGCTGGCAGTCGATCGAGGCGACGAGGTGATCGATCCGATCCACCGCATGGCGCCGTGCTTTGAACACATCCTGCTCACCCAGGACTGGCATCCTGCCAATCACTTCTCGTTTGCCTCGAACCATCCCGGCAAGCGCCCCTACGAATCGATTCAGACCGCGCATGGTCCGCAGACGCTATGGCCCATCCACTGCGTGCAGGGAACATCCGGCGCAGAGTTTCATCCGCGGCTCCATTTGCCACAGGCAGAGCTGATTCTGCGCAAGGGCTATCGCCGCGGCCTCGACTCCTACTCCGCGTTCTTTGAGAATGACCGGGTAACGCCCACCGGACTGGCGAGCTACCTGCGCGAGCGCGGGCTCAAGCGCATCTTTCTTGCTGGCCTCGCCTACGACTACTGCGTAGCATACTCGGCGCTCGACGCGCGCAGGCTGGGCGTGGCGGCGGTTGTGGTCCGCGATGCCTGCCGCGCCATCGACCTTCACGGCTCGGTAGCGGACATGGAAGCACAGTTCGCCAACGCCGGCGTCGAGGTTGTAGAGACGGCGGAAGTTTTTCGCTGAGCTGCGGGCAGAAACCACACAGCCGTTTCTGGCAGGCGGCTATTGTCACTGCCGTAACGCGTAGAATCGAAGAAGGGACTGCCTGCTGATTCTGCTCGCCAATTATGTCGCGCAACTTCTACATTCTCGCCGGCACGCTGCTTCTGTTCGCGCTTATTGCCGGCTGCATGACGCTCGTGCCATCAAGCTTTCAGCCAGGGCTGCCGGCAAACGGCTCGCTCTGGCGGACTATCGCCACCGTCTTCCTTCTCTGCGGGCTGGTGTGTGCCTTCATCGGCATCATGACCAATCTTTTTGAGCAGGTGGAACGGCGCAACGAGCAGGCGCGCCATGACGCGCGGCGCAGGCGGCGTAATCGCGACCTGTAAGCGCCGCTCCCGGTAAAAAACCCCGGACAGAATCCCGGTTAAAATTAAAGATATGGGAGCTTTCCGCTCCATCCCAGATCGGGACAAGGATTGGCTGAGCCGATGTACGAAGTCACCGTGGAGGCTGGATTTTCCTCCGGACATTTTCTGCGCAACTACCGCGGCAAGTGCGAAAACCCGCACGGCCATAACTACAAGGTGCGCGTAACGCTCGCCGGCTCTACGCTGGACGGGGCAGGGCTGCTGCTCGACTTCAAGCTGCTTAAACAGGTGATGAAGCCGGTGATCGAGCGCATCGACCACCAGATGCTGAACGATCTCGAACCGTTCACCACGATCAACCCCTCGGCCGAAAACCTGGCCAAATTCTTCTACGACGAGACCAATAAGCAGCTCGACGGCATGACCTCCGGCCGCGTGCGCGTGAAGGACTGCACCATCTGGGAGACCGACACGACCACAGCCACCTATTACGAATAGGTCCGTCTCTGTCGTTGCATCACACCCGGCCCAATCTCAGGATTTTCCTTCCAGCTTCTCCGCCAGCTTTACACCCGGGCTTTCTTCCGGCTCATCGAGCGTCGCTCTGCGCAGCTCGCCGGTCTCTTCCTCGAGGAGCCAGCGGCGCAGTTCGAGAATGTCGTTGGCGCGCACGATGCCGACAGGTTTCAGGCTGCGCGAAGACTCCACCACCACCACGTTCTCCACGTTCTTCAGCATCATGTCGCGATGCACGCGGTCTACGGATTCACCCGGGTAGGCGATCACGAAATCCTGCCGCGCCAGCTCGCGCATGGTGAAGTGGTGGTCGGGCGGCTCCATCCGCAGCAGATCGTGCGCTTCCACAATGCCGATCAGCACGTCCGAGGAGTTCACCACCGGGATGAACGCGATCTCGCCGGGGACGAACTTCTCGATGACGGCCCGCAACTCTTCGTCCGCCTTCACCACTCCGAACTGCTTGCGCATCACCTGGTCGATGCGCGCGCGCATCAGCACGGGAACGGAGTAATCCTGCAGAATGATGAGGCCGCGCTTCACCAGCTTGACCGTCATGATTGAATCGCGACTGAACAGGCGCACAAATCCATCCGAGATCATCACGCAGATGATGAGCGGCAGCAGCGAATTGGGATTGTGGCTCAACTCGAAGAGAAACACGATGCTGGTGAACGGCGCGCGCGCAATTCCTCCAAACACCGCGGCCATGGCAACAAGCGAGTAAAATCCGGGATCGCTCACCAGTGTCGGCAGCATGTGCTTAAACGCCATGCCGAAGACCGCGCCCAGTCCGCCGCCCACCACCAGCGAGGGCGCAAACACGCCGCCCGTTGTCCCCGAGCCGAGCGAGATCACCAGCGCCCAGAACTTGGCCACGGATGCGCCGATGAGGCCGCCCACGCCCATGCGATCGTTGAGCATGTCGCGGATCGTGTCGTAGCTCGTCCCGAATGCGCGGGGATAGAAGTACCCGATGACGCCAAGGATGACGGCGCCGATCACCGGACACCATATGGCCGCATATTTGATGTGCAGCTCATCAAAGAAATCCTCGAGCCACGAGAGCACGCGGATCATAATGATGCCGACGATGCCCATCAAAATTCCCATCAGGGCGAACAGCCAAAGCTCTCGCATGCCGGTGATCTTGTACGCGGGCATCGGGAACAGCGGCGCCCATCCGGCAAAGTGAACGCGCACGCCGGTGGCGACTGAAGCCGCAAGCGCCACGGGGATGAACGAGCGCGCTCGCAATTCGAACAGCAGCAGTTCAATGGCCACCAGGATTCCGGCCAGCGGCGCAGTAAACGTCGCAGCCATTCCCGCAGCGGCTCCTGATGCCAGCAGCACGCGCCGGTAATACGGCGTAAGCCCCAGCCGTTGGCCGAGCAGCGAGCCGATCGCGCCACCCGTCTGGATAATTGGCCCCTCGGCGCCGAACGGCCCGCCCGTGCCAATGGCCAGCGCTGTCGCCAGCGGCTTCAGGATCGCTACCCGCAGCCGCATGCGGCTGTGGCCGAACAGCACAGCTTCCATGGCTTCAGGAATCCCGTGGCCCTTCAGTGTCGGCTCAAAGAAATAGATCAGCAGGCCCACCACCAGTCCGCCGATGGCCGGAATCAAAATTACCCAAAGCCCAAGGTGATTGTTGGTGGGATAGACCTGGGTGAATGAGATACGGCCATAGAAGAACATGTTGGTGAAGAAGTAGATCAGCTCAATGAGCCCCTGCGCCACCAGGCCGCCGATAGCGCCGACGATCAGCGCGTAGCCGCAGATCTTCACCACCTGCGGCTCGAGCGCGATGCCGAATTGCCCCTTGTCATGCGAAAACACCTCTGTGCTTGTCGCAAGTTCGGAAACAGGGAGATCGGCCATTGAACCTCCTTTATCGCTGCCGCCGTCGGCCCGGCCGGCTTGCGGTCCGGCGAAAGACCGCAAGCCATCGAATCCATTACACGGCGTTCATATACACTTCCGCAACTTCGCTCTCGTCTGGCGAATTCGGCTTCCGCAACCGCAGCGCGTGCAGAATATCCGTCTTCGTTACGATGCCGATAATGCGGTGATTCTCCACTACCACCACCAGCATTGGCTGCATATGGGTGCCCAGCAGCAGGCGCAGCGCTTCGGTCACATCGGCATCTGGAGTGACTCTGTGCACGCGCTTGTCGGTAATCTCCTCCACGCGCATTGTGCCCCACTTTTCCGGAGGCACCTGGCTCATCGCCCACAGGCTGCACGTGCCCAGCAGGTGGTCGCCATCGAACACCGGGAAGATTTCGTGATGTTCATGCGGCGACAGCGTCTGTGCAAACTCCCGCAGCGTCAGCGATGATGAAACCGTAATCAACTGCTGCTGCATCAGTTCCTTCACTGCAATGCCATGCAGCTCCTGCACCTTGATGCCTTCGTGCAGCCGTTGATCGCCGGAGGCCGAAGCATCGCCGGAGACTGCGTAAGCCACCGCAGCGCCAACCAGCGCAGGAATAATGAACGCGTGCCCGCCCGTCGCTTCGGCAACAAAGACCACCGCGGCCAGCGGAGCCTTATACCCCGCCGCGATAAAGGCCGCCATGCCCACCGCCGCGTAGAGCTCCGGCGTAGAGCTGTGCACGATGGTCTGCGCGAACGCCAGGCCAAACGATCCGCCGGTGAGGAACAGCGGCACGAACATGGCACTCACGCCTCCGCAGCCGAGCGAAAAAATCGTCGCTGCCATCTTGAGCACGCCGAACCATACCAGTTCCAGGCTGGTGTGCGAATGGCCGAGGATCAGCCCCACTGCTTCATAGTTCGCGCCGAGGGGAACCAACTGCCCAGGATAGTAGTGGAGGAACGCAACGCCGCACAGTCCGGTCAGCAAACCGCCTACAGCGAGCTTCACCCAGTGCGGCACAGGCGCCGACACGCAGAAGGCCCGCGCGCGGCGAAAGGTAACCACGAACGCCATGCCGATCAGGCCGATGATCAGGCCCAGCAGCGCGCACCACACCAGGTCGCGCCGCGTGAAGGATATGCCGCTGGCAAAATCAAACAGCGGAGCGCTGCCCAAAAATGCGCTCAGCGTCATAAACGAAACCACTGAGGCGATCAGTGACGGCAGCAGCGCTTCGTGCGCCAGATCGTCCTTATAGGGCATCTCGAGCGAAAACACGATGCCGGTCAGCGGCGCGCGGAACACAGCCGACATGCCCGCCGCTGCGCCGCAGATCAACATGATGCGCCGGTCGCGCGCGTCGAGAGTCAGCCAGCGGCTGCGCCGCAGCTTCGTCCACAACCAGGAGCCAATCGCGCCGCCGCCGTAAATGCTCGGCCCCTCGAGCGCCGCGCTGCCTCCAAAGCCCACGGTCGTGATGGCCGCCAGCAGCTTTGGCCAAAACGGTCGCATCTCGATTTCGCCCTGGTGCTCGTGGTACGAGCGGATAATCTCCTCGGTCGAGTGTTCGTCCGGATCCGGCGTGCAGAATTGCATGATCAGGCCGGTCGCAATAAAGCCCAGCAGCAGCCCGGGAACGATCATCCAATGATGATGCAGATAATAATTGAGGATCGGCGGCCACATTTTATGCAGGATGATGATGGCGATCGCCGTAATCACCAGCCCTGTGACCGCGCCAATAATCGGAGCAATCACCAGCCATTTGCGCAGGTCGCGCGCATAGACGGCCGTCAAATCCTCATGAACCAGAGGAATATATCTGCGAATCAACGGGTGCGAAAAAAATCCGCCGGAGGGACGCTTTATCTCTGCCTGTCTTCCCGGTTTATTCAATTGAAAAAATGCCTCTCGCGTTAGTTTTGGCGGCTTGCAAATCTATATCACACCGCGATATTATCTTAATACGATATGAATGGCAGAGCAAGAGCCTCCGTTAGAGCCTTAGCCAGCGAGTTCTATTCTCCGCAAATGGTGCGCGAACTGGCGCAGTTTCGCTATGGCCTGCGCAAGTTTCTCCGCTTCAGCGAGCTTGCCGCCCGCGATTATGGCATCACGCCGCAGCAGCATCAGTTGATACTCGGCGTACAAGGCTTTACCGGGCGCGGCTCGGCCACCATCTCCGAGCTCGCCGAGTTTCTCCAGGAGCGGCACCACTCGGTTGTGGGTCTCGTGGAGCGCGCAGTGCACAGCGGTCTGGTGATCAGAACGCAGGACGCAGCCGATCGCCGCGTAGTCAACGTTTCGCTCACGCCGGCCGGTGAGAAGATTCTTGCCGGGCTGAACCGTCTGCATTACGAAGAGGCGAAGCAATTGCGCGGCCTGTGGCAAACTTGCGAGTTACCCGCCGAACATGCGGCCGTGAAAAAAGCCGCCATTGCAAAGCACATCAACGCCTGAAGGCCCGATTCTCAGCACGCACGCTCTCGAGCACGAGCCACACGACTGAGTCGAATGCGCTGCCAGTCAGAGCCAGCGCCTCCTCAATTCCGTTAAAATGGCTTTCGTTCGGAGAGCCAACGGTTTATGCCCAATCTTGCGCCAGAGCCTGCGCGCGTCGCCATCGATCTCGGCGCGGAAAGTTGCCGCGTCTCCCTGCTTCGCTGGAGCGCTAGCGACACGTCAGTCCGGGGCGGCAGCGATCCCACTGTCGAACTTGTTCACCGCATTCCCAACGGCCCTGTTCGCAGCGGCGACCGCCTCCATTGGCCGTTAAGCTCCATTCTCGCCGGCCTCGAAGAAGGCCTGCGCAAATGCGCCGCCAAAGCGCCTGAAGGCATCGCCTCCATCGCCGTCGATAGCTGGTCGGTGGATTACGTGCGCATCGCGCCGGACGGGACGGCACTCCGCGATCCCTTCTGCTACCGCGACGAGCGAACAGTTGCCGCAAAAGAACGCGCCGACGCCGTCGTTCCCGAATTCGAGCTCTACCAGCGCACTGGCGCGCTGCCGCTGCGCATCAACACCGTCTACCAGCTCATGGCCGACAGCGATGCCGGAATCGACGCGCGCACTCCCTGGGCCATGTTCCCCGAGTTCATTCTCTATTGGCTCAGCGGCCGTCGTGTGGCCGAGTACTCGAACGCCAGCCACTCTGGCCTCGTCAACCTCAAAACCTGTGACTGGGATCACGAAGTCTTCCGCGCGCTCGGTCTTTCCATCGAAGCAGCCCCACCCATCGTTCCCGCCGGCACCATCCTTGGTCCTCTCAAGGGCCCGCTCACTGCGCTCGACGCCTTCCGCGACACCCGGATCATCGCGCCCGCCAGCCATGACACGGCCAGCGCCATCGCCGGCATTCCCGCCGACATGAGCTCAGCCGCCTATCTCTGCGCCGGCACCTGGTCACTGGTCGGAACTCTCGCAACCGAGCCTGTCGCCACGCGCGAAGCACTCGACGCCCGCTACACCAATCTCGGCTCCGCTACAGGGCGCCGTCTGTTCCACACCCTCGTCAACGGCATGTGGCTCATCAAGCAGTGCATGGATGGCTGGGCCGCGCAGGGGCGTCCTTGGTCAATCGAAGACGTTGTCCAAAAAGCCGCTGCATGCAGTTCTGCTGCGGGGATCATCGATGTCGACGCCGAGCCGCTCATGCTCGAGCTCGAAATGCCGCAGCGCATCAATCACGAGCTCACGCGCGCCGGATTCGCGCCCATCCCCGACACGCCCGGCAACGAGCCGCTCTTTGCCCGCGTCATCTTCGAGAGCCTCGCCGCGCGCTACGGCTCAGCCATTTCCAGCCTTGAGCGCATGCTCGGACGCAAGCTCACCCGCATCCACATG
>JASIJW010000481.1:0-3147 GCA_030050035.1 Acidobacteriaceae bacterium
CGGGGCTCCGGGCGCTGGCGCGCCCGGAGATGATCGTGTCTATTGATTTACGCCGCTGGCGAGGAAGCCGCCATCGACGGCGAGGACCTGGCCGGTGACGAACGAGGCGCTGTCGGAGGCAAAGAAGACGGTTGCGCCGATCAGTTCTTCGGTTTTGCCGAAGCGGCCCATGGGCGTGCGCATCAGCAGCTCCTGGCCGCGGGCGGTGCTGTCGAGCAGCTTGGCGTTGAGGTCGGTGCGGAAGACACCGGGCGCGACGGCGTTCACGTTGACGCCTTTCTTTGACCACTCCACTGCGAGCGAGCGCGTGAGCGAGGCAACGCCGGACTTACTGGCGGCATAGGCTGCAACTTCGCTGAGCGAGACGAAGCTGTTGAGCGAGGCGATGTTGACGATGCGGCCGTAGCCGCGCTCGAGCATGTGGCGACCGAAGACCTGGCAGGCGCGCAGAGTGCCGGTGAGGTTGGTGTTGATAATGGTGGTCCACTCTTCTTCGGGGAAGTCGAGCGTGGGCGCGCGCTTGATGATGCCGGCACAGTTGACGAGAATGTCGACTTTGCCGAACTGCTTGAGCACGGCTGCAAGCAGCCGCTCTAGCGATGCGCGGTCGCATACGTCGGAGGCCATGCGCAGGGTTTTGCGGCCTGCGGCTTCAATGGCGCTCGCCGTTTCCTCTACCTGCTGCTCGCGCCGCGCGGTTGCGACGACGTCTGCGCCGGCTTCGGCGAGTCCAATGCTCAATGCGCGGCCGATTCCAGATGTTCCTCCGGTAACGACCGCAACTTTTCCTTCCAGACTGAATAGTTTCCCTGTCATGCTTTCTCCGCCATGGTGGCATTTGGGCTTTCTTCCTCGTCGACTACCGAATTGAGCCGGCTGCGATGTGCCCATAAACCGAGTCCGGGGTTGGCGACGAAGAAGATGTCTTCGCCTTCGACGCGATTGAGACCGTGCCGCAACTTCTGCGGGTCGTAGCGCTGCATCATCTGGGCAACATCGCCATATGCGTAGCCAACGCTCTCCACCTCTTCGCGGCTCAGCTTTGCCGGGCACCAGGTGATGCGGAAGCGGCCCTCGGACGAGGCGTGAATCAGATGCGCTGCGGCGCTCAGGTCCGCAGCGAGATCGGGGTTTTCTGCGACGGCTTTGAGCGTGGCCGGCGTGCCGCGATACCCATATTTACGGATGAGCGCGTCGATGCCTTTGTCTTCGCCGAACTCGTGCACGCCGGGCGCGAGGATAATCAGCTCTGCGCCGTCGGCGAGCGCCATGCGCGTGCGGTAGACGGCTTTGTTGCCGATCCAGGTGCTGCCAAACTCGCTGGGGTGCAGATAGACCACGGCTTTGCGGATAGGTTCTTCGACCATTTCGAAGTTCACCTTGAGGCTCAGCTCTGAGGCCTTGAGGAAACACTCGATATCGTCGCCGATGAAAAGCCCGCGCACAGCGAGACCGCCTTGCGGCCTGCGGCCGACCACTGTGTGCACGTAGACGAGGGGCAGGTGACGCAGGAAGCGGTCGGAGGCGTAGTTGAGCACGGCGCGCACTGGGGTTTCGGCGCGGCCCATAATGCGCTCCATACCGTAGACGGCGCCGAGGTAATGGCTGCGGTTGATGCCCTCGCGGCCGCCGGCGCCGATCAGGATGTTTTTGGTGTAGTTGGCCATGCCGATGACTTCGTGGGGGACGACCTGGCCGATGGAGAGGATCAGATCGAAGCCGCCCTGCGAGATGAGCCGGTTGACCTGCGCGGGCCAGGAGTAATTCAGCATGCCTTCCGACTGCTCGCGGATGAACTCGGCGGGGACTTCGCCGAGGGTTTCGATGTCAGTGCGCCAGTTGTGCACGCGGAACAGATCCTGCGGCACGCCGTCGAACATGTGGGCGATCTGGTCGGGCCGCATGGGCGTGTGCGTGCCGATGGCGGGCAACACGGCCTTGAGCCGGTCGCCGTAGTGCTCCCATGCGTAGCGCGTCAGCTCGCCGGCGCGGGAGTGTTCGCGGCTCTGGTCGGGCGGGACCACGAGCACTTTGCGGCGGTCACCCAGTCTGACGAGGGCTTCTGTGAGCAGGCTCTTCAACTGCTCGGGCGAAAGATCGGTGTCGGCGCTTCCTTGTGCGTAAAAGAGGCTCATGCGGTTTCCGCCTTTTGGGGTAAGTCGACACGCGCGGGCGCCAGCCTGGGCGTGATTGCGTGAATGATGACCAGAGCCAACGGGTAAGCGACACAGGCTACGACGAAGAGCGGCACGTAGCTATTGGTAAATTTCACGATGTATCCGGTCGCCAACTGGAGCAAAACGCCGCCGATTGCTCCTGCCATGCCGCCAATGCCGATGACACTGCCGACGGCTGCTTTGGGGAAGACGTCGGATGGAAGCGTGAATATATTGGCTGACCAGCCTTGATGCGCGGCGGCGGCCAGACCCACGAGCGCCACTACCAGCCAAAGGTGATGGAGGTATGGCGCGGCAAAGACCGGCAAGACACACAGCGTGCAGACGAGCATGGCGGTCTTGCGCGACACGTTTGTGCTTTTGCCGGCTTTCAGCAGAATGGACGAAATCCATCCGCCGCCAATACTGCCCACGGTTGAAATGCTGTAGACGATAACCAGCGGCAGCCGGTTTTGTGACAGGCTAAGCCCGAAGGTGGATTGCAAATAACGGGGAAGCCAGAAGAGATAGAACCACCAGATTGGGTCGGTGAGAAACTTGCCGATGGCGAATGCCCATGTTTCCCGGCACGGCAATACCCGACTCCACGGGACGGTTTCGAGCCTTTCAGCCGGATCGCTGAGAATCAGATTCAGTTCAGCTTTGGAAACCCTGCGATGCTCCTCCGGCCGGCGATAGTAGAGGAGCCAGGCGATGAGCCATACAATCCCCATGGCGCCTGTGACGATAAACGCGCCGCGCCAGGTGACCAGCACTACCAGGGCTGGGACGACCAGCGGCACGACAATGTTGCCAATATTGGCGCCGGAGTTGAAGATGCCGGTGGCTAACGCTCGTTCGCGCTTGGGAAACCACTCGGCGACCGTCTTGATGCACGCAGGGAAGTTGGCCGCCTCGCCCAGGCCGAGCATGAACATGGCGATGCCGAAGGTGATGACCGAAAACGCGGCGCCGGGCAGCATCGCTGCGA
>JASIJW010000482.1:0-3289 GCA_030050035.1 Acidobacteriaceae bacterium
CGCTGCTTCTCAGCTATAGCGCAGCCAACGCACCAGCTCCGGCAGGGTGGCACGCTTGCCATACATCAGGATGCCCACGCGGTAGAGGCGCGATGAGAACCAGAGCACGGCCCAGATGCTCAGGATGAGAAGAGCAATCGAGACGGCGATCTGCCACAGCGGCGGCATCTGAAGGCCAATGCGCGGCACCATGATGAAGGGAGACGTAAACGGGAAGAGCGAAGCACCGGTCGCCCAGGCGGAGTTGGGATTGTTAAGGACCAGAGGAATGATTCCGAAGCTGAACCAGGTGGGCAGCACGGCAAGCGGCGCATACATCTGGAATTCCTGCACCGTCTCGCAGGTGGCTGCAAGGCCCGAGAACAGCGAGCTGTAGAGCAGGAAGCCGAGCACGAAGTAGACCGGAAAGAGCACGCCCTCGACCCAGGAAAAGCTGATCGAAACATCGCCGCGCATCAACGTTGCAGCCAGCGCCGAGCCGCTGAGCAGACCGGCAGCGAGCACCCAGATGGCGATTTGCGTGAGCCCCACGCCGCCGATGCCGATGAGCTTGCCGGTGAGCAGATCGCCAGGCCGCACGACCGAGAGCATCACCTCGAAGATGCGTGAGGTTTTCTCCTCGATGATGGAGCGCGCCATATCCATGCCGTAGAGCAGAATGGGCATGGTGAGCAGGAAGATCTCCAGCATGATTTTGCCCAGCGTCACCCTGTCGCTGCTTCCGCCGGCCTTGCCGGCCGCATTCAGGCGCAGGGTTTCCACGGGAACGTTTTTGAGCAGCGCGTCGAGGCGCGCGCCGGGCACTCCGGAAGCGGCCAGCCGCTGCCGCAGCACAGCATCGTTCAGTGCGGATTCGAGCCTGGCGGCAGTTGCCGTATCGCCGGCCGAAGAGGAGACATAGGTTGCGCTGAACGAATCATCGCTCAGCGGTTGTATCCAGAGATACCCGTCGATCGCCTTGCTGCGCACCTGCTGCGAAAGCGTGGCCCTTCCCTGCTCTGTCGCCGGTGCGTCGATGTCCACGCTGAGCTTTGCGTTTTTCTCCGCGAGCAGTTGATTGCGCACCGCCGTGGCCAATGCCGTGCTTGGAGCGGCAATCACAATATGCCTGACCACGCCGAGAGAGCGGGTCGTAAAGAAGCTCCCGCCCATGATCAAGATGATCAGCGCCGGCACAAGCACGGTGGAAAGCCGGAAGGCGCGCCCGCGAATCTTCTCAAGATACTCGCGCCTGGCAATGAGCAGGACGTTGCGCGGCAGCTTAAGCATCGAGCTTACCTCCCATCATTTTGCCTCCCACGGTGCGGATGAAGATCTCTTCGAGCGAGGGCTCGACAAGCTCGAAGCGGTAGATCGTTGCGCGAGTGGAAGCTTCGCGAAGCAGCTTCTGCGCGTCGCCATGCGGCTTGAGCAGGATCTCCGCATGGCCGGAGAAGTTCTTCGCCTCCGCAACTTCATCGCTTGCCAGAAAACCGGCATCGCCTTCGAACTCGACATTCACGCGATTGCGCTCGTAGCGGCTCTTGATCTCGCGCATTCTGCCGGCAAGAACGGCCTCGCCCCTGTTGATGAGGCAGATGGAGTCGCACAGCTTCTCCACCTGGTCCATGCGGTGGGTTGAGAAGAGAATGGCGCGGCCCTGCGCCTTGAGCTCAAGCAGCGTGCTCTCGAGCAGTCCAGCGTTCACGGGGTCGAGGCCGCTGAAGGGCTCATCCATCACGATCAGCCCCGGTTCGTGCAGGATCGACCCAATGAATTGAATCTTCTGCTGCATTCCCTTGGAGAGCTCTTCGGTTTTCTTTTCGAGCGCGTCGGCAATTTCCAGTCTTTCCGCCCAATGGGTGGCGCGCCGGCGTGCCTCTTCGCCGCTTACGCCGTGCAACTGACCAAAGAAGACGAGCTGGTCGAGCACCTTCATCTTCTTGTAGAGACCGCGCTCTTCGGGCAGGTAGCCGACGTGGTCGAGGCTCTGGCGGTCGAATGGTTTTTCAAAGAGCCGCACCTGGCCGGAATCGGGCATGGTGATGCCCATCATCATGCGAATGGAGCTGGTTTTGCCTGCGCCGTTTGGACCGAGAAGGCCGAACATCTGTCCGGCGTCGATAGAGAGGCTTAATTGATCAACGGCGATCTTGTTCTCATAGGCTTTCGTGACTCCTACGAGTTCGACAACTGGCATGGACTCTCCCGCCGCTCAATGATTGCTATCGGCCTGGGTGAAAATAGGAACTTACCTGCTGTGAAGTTTAGCAAAGGTGGGCCTAGATCAGTTTCATGTTCTCGGGGTCCCATTGCACGACTGCGCCGCGCTGCATGCTCAGGTTGCTGAGCAGCGCGGCGCCGGCGGCGCGGTAGCCGAAGACGGCGTCCTCGACAACAGGCTTGCGCGAGCGTACCGCGGCAAAGAAGTTGCTGAAGTGATCGTAGCTGTCGCTGTAGCCTTGCGGCGCATCGAAGCGCTCGAAGCCGGCGGCGGGCGCGCCCATCGGGTGCCGCAGCGGATATTTGACGCGGTATTCGGCCAGGAATTTTTTCTGCGTCGCCTCGGTAAACGTATCGATGGTGTAGCCCGGCTCCTTTTCGCGCGGCACGCGGCTCACGCTTACGGAGTTGCCGGCGATCTCCATGGTTCCTTCCGAGCCGGTGAAGATAAGGCCTTCGCTTTCTTCGCCGCCGTCGACAAAATTCACGCGCAGGCTGAGGTTGAAGTCCTCGGGATAATCGAAGAGCCCCAGCACGACGTCGGCGGCGTCGCGGCCGTCCTTCCAGTAGCGCAGGCCGCCGGTGGCCATGCCACGCGTGGGGCCTTTGGAGCCGGTAATGAAGTGCGTGCCGCTGAAGAGGTGAACAAAGAGATCGCCGGCCACGCCGCTGCCGTAAGCGTTCCATTTGCGCCACTGGAAAAAATGCTCGGCATTGAAGGGGATCTTCGGCGCAGTGCCGAGAAAGCGCGGCCAGTCGCAGGTTTCCGGCGAGGCATCGGGAGGAACGGTGTAGTTCCATGCGCCGATGGAGGAGTTGCGGTCCCAGTGCGCGGTGACCATGTTGAGTTTGCCGATGGCGCCGGAAGCGAGTAGTTCTTTTGCCTTGGCGTAGATCATCGAGCTGACGCGCTGGCTGCCGATCTGCAGAATGCGGCCAGTTGTGCGCGAGGCCTCGATCATCTCCGGCCCGTCGGCGTAGACGTGGATCATCGGCTTCTCGCAGTAAACGTCCTTGCCGGCCTTCATTGCGTCTACTGCGGCCTGCTTGTGCCAATGGTCGGGCGTGGCGATGATGACAGCGTCGA
>JASIJW010000483.1:0-3435 GCA_030050035.1 Acidobacteriaceae bacterium
TGCTCGATCGCGAATCCGACTTTTCCCGCTATCGGGTACTCATTCTTCCGGATTCCCATCGTTTGGATCAGGATCTGCTCGAGAAAGTGCAAAGGTATGTCAACGGCGGCGGCAAATTGTTGCTGAGTCATGAGTCTGGGTTGGATACAGACGGAAAGCAGTTTGCCCTGAACGCGATCGGAGTGGAATACGTGGGACCATCGCCGTACCCTGGAGATGCCGGCGATTACTTTGAGGCGATGGAGGGCGTGAATCAAGACATTGACCCCATCGTGCAATTCACCTATGCCACGGGTTTACTGGTCAAGGCTGACCGGGGAACCTCCGTGCTGGCACGTTTCTGGAAGCCATACTTCGACCGCACGTACATGCACTTCAGCTCGCACCATCAGACTCCGCCTGACAGTGCGACGGACTATACGGTCGTTGCGCAAAACGGAAACGTTATCTATATCTCGTTCCCGATTTTCAGAGCCTATGCGGAGAATGCATACCGCTGCCACAAGTTGCTGGTGAGAAACTGCCTCCGGCGCCTTCTTCCTGATCCGCTGATCAAGGCGGAGCTTCCTTCCACCGCTGAGGCCTCATTGACTGAGCAGCCTGGAAAGAGGATCGTGCATCTGTTGCACTACCCAGCTACGCGACGAGCCCCCGACCTGGATATAGTTGAGGAAGCGATCCCTCTCGCAAATGTGAAGGTTGGGGTAAGAATGGATAAGGAGCCTTCTCGAGTTTACATAGCGCCTCAGAGGCTGAGCTTGAGATTTGCATTCGACGGCAAATACGCAGATACTGTCGTTCCGTCGGTGGACGGGCACCAGATAGTGGTGTTCGAAGCTTAGACACCGCAGGCATTGCCGAAAACTGTTCAGAAAGATGAAGTGGGAGGGTGCGAAGTCCAGGCGGTGTTTCCGTCAGACATGTTGATTGGGAAACTACCGCTGCACTTGTTGAGAAGCGACGATAATCTCCTTCTTCTTGCCGGTATATTCGATTACGGCATCCGCTTGTAAGGAGATGGCTTCCCCAACTCCATGGTTCGAAGAGACCAGGACAATTCGAAATTCTCGATTGTTGACCATGCCCGGGAACGATCCGACTCTATCGCCAATTGTCAATGTGCCCGCCGCGTCATTCCAGTGCAATGGAATCACAGCATAGGAGCCTTTTTCGTAGCCGTAGCCATCACCTGTGTCTTCATAGAGTTCAAAGGAACCGTCTGCGCCGCGGTAAATGCGGACTTCAATCGGGTCGCCTGGCTTTTGATCGGCATACTCTATTTCCGGGCCAAGAGGTAGGATTGACCCGGCAGGCACGAAAAGCGGGAGTGTCTGAAGGGGAGCTTCAACATTGAGTTGCTGTCTGCCCTGAACTTTCTTTCCGGTCCAGAAATCGTACCAAGTTTTAGCGTCGGGCAAATAGACGGTCCGTGTCCGGGCTCCCTCTTGCCACACGGGACTGACAAGGAATGCCGGACCAAACATATATTCGTCTCCGAGATCCCTTACCTTGGGATCTGTACGCCAATCCATCAGAAGCGGTCGCTGCATCGTATAGTCTTCGTGAGTTACTCTCCATGCGAGGGAGTAAATGTAGGGCATCATCCGATAACGCAAGCGATCATAGGTCAGCAAGATGGGTTCAACGTCAGAGTAAGTCCAGATTTCGTTATGCGGACGGTGCCCATGAGTTCGAAACATAGGGCAGAAAGCACCGAACTGAAACCACCGCGTATACAGTTCCTGATACTCTGGCGACGTCATGGAGGGGTCATTCGGGAGTGGCCAGTAGCCTGCCACATCGGTAGTCCAATAAGGGAATCCACTCAGCGCAAAGTTCAGCCCCGCGGCAATTTGGTGATGAAATGCCCAGTTTGTCGGGTAAACATCACCGCTCCACACCACGGTACCTTGCCGTTGCTGACCAAGAAACGCAGACCGCGTCAGCAGCATTACCCTTTTGTCTTGCGTCGTCTGCTGCCAGTGTTCAGAGATGCCTCCAGTATGGAGTAACGGGAAAACGTTGGTGTACATATCGCCGTTCCCGATTGCCAGTGTCTTGTCCAGAAGCATCGCATCGCCCTCATGTGGGCCTGAATCCGGTTCCGAGGCGTCCAGCCAAAACGCATCCCAGCCCTGTGCCAGAAGCGGACCGGGCAGACTATTCCAAAAGAACTTTCGTGCGGCAGGATTTGTCGCGTCGTACTCTACAGTTCCAGGAATGAGCAAGTGATCTTGTGTAAGCTTTTGAAGATTGACTGAATCACGGTCATATTGCCCCCAAACCGATATCATGGCATGAACGTGTTCCCGATGGAGCTCGTCCAATTCATCTTTCACGTCAGGATAGCCAGAATTGAAAGTCAGATCGCCTTCAGACTTCCACCAACCTCCGTCTTGCACGATGCAATCGAGAGGGATGTGTTTTGCTCTGTACTCCTTAGCGACCTCCAGTACCTCAGCTTGAGATTTGTAAGAGTCTTTCGACTGAAAGAAGCCGTATGCCCATTTCGGAAACAACGGGACATGCCCCGTCATTCGACGATATTCGCGGATGATACCGTCCGCCTCCGGCCCGTAGATGAAGTAATAGTCAATGGCGTTCGCGGACAGAGACCTGAAACTGAGAGACGGCGGGTATCGGTTGTCGACATAGGTGAGCGACGCCGTGTTCCAAAGAATGCCATAACCTTTGCTGGAAAACATGAGGGGAACCGTTACATCCATGTTGTCTTGGCCCAACTCCAGAGTTGCTCCGCGGTAATTGAAGAGCCCGTTCTGATGCTGTCCAAGCCCGTATATTCCCTCCGTCATGTCGAGCATGAATCGATCTTCAACGGTAACCGACCGTACTCCATTGAGCTTTGCAGATTCATACGTACGTGGAATGGCCGGCCTTTCGCGCAATAATTCATTGCCATCCGTTGTAAAGTAAACGAGATTGCCAGTTGCAAACTGATATTTGACTCGAAACCGCGACGTTGCGATCGATACGCCGTCCGCCTCGCGCGTGAAATGGGGTGTTGCGCCTGGGCAAACAGACGCATTGTCCAGCATCCAAGGTTGAGATGGCGAAGCACCTTGCACGTTCACGTCACCGGGAGTTGCCAATACATGCACGGCATTGTCACTGCACGCCGTGACCTGTAACGTTTCCCCACTGGTCTTTACCACAAAGCCATTGTCTCTGGACTGTATCTGCATTCCAGTTTGAGGGGACTGATTCGCTTGCGTCGCTGCCTTGCCGATCAACGCCGTTGTACTTAGCACGATCAATGCCAGCGTTCTAGTTCCCCTGTTGATGCACAAAGGCGTCATCCCATTGCTCCTGTAGTTGCCTGCACAGGGTATGCTTTGAAGAAGTGATATGTCAAATTTAGAAAGTTTAAAATCTAACTGTAAATCATTCGGCCAAGCTCATTATTGAGTGAGAAGC
>JASIJW010000484.1:0-4439 GCA_030050035.1 Acidobacteriaceae bacterium
CTAGAGGGACATAATGCGGATCACGCGTACCAGCTCAGTTGATCTAACCGAAAATAAGTTGCCTGATGGTTCAAGAATTCTCGTTGATTCGCGGAGCGACAGAGTAATTGCCCTTAATGCGATCGCGGGTGCAGCCTGGGACGCCTGCAGCCTCCCAACCGACCTAAGCGGCGTAACAGAGCGCATGCGGGATTCGCTTGGTCTTGAGGTTCCAGAAGAGATCGTTGAAGAGGCTATTGCCCAGCTTCAGGAGAAGAAGCTGATCAAATCCGCCACAGAGCTGACTTCCCGGCGCGCCTTCATTCCCAGGCTCGGGGCAGTTGCCCTACCGGTTGTGGCAGCGATGACGATGACGGAGCAGCGGGCCTACGCAAAAATGGCGGACTCGCGGCTCCAACCCGACCCTCGCGATCCATTCTTTCCTCGGCCCATTGATAGATTCAATCCTCCCAAGCATTGATCAGTGCTTAGATGTTGCGGGTCGAGGGCTCCACCGGGTTCATGAAGAAAGGTCGAAATTCTGCGGTGGTGTCCAGATATAACTGCTCATCACCCTCCCGCTTCGCTGGGACATGAACGCGATACAAACTGTTGAGCGGGAGGCGTCCTACTTCGATCCGATCCTTATGGCGAATTTTATCCCGTTCCAGCTCTGCGCTTTCGGCTGCCAAATTCAAGCAACCGCATCCTCAGAGGATGCCTTCGAGACTTTGCAGCAGTACATCTTTCCGTCAATACCCAGATTTACCAATGCCGGTGCGGCACCTGATCTGCGAATTCAAATTGAGAAAGCCGAAAGTCAATTCCGGTTGTACGTCAATGACAGCCAGGTATCTGCTTCCGGCGAGTTGATGAGCCTTGTTCCCGATCTCATTCAGCGGATTGACCAGACGATCGTTAGCTCTTTGAAGACACTCCGGGCGGTGCATGCTGGAGCGGTTCGGTTGGGCGATCGAGTCCTGCTGCTGCCCGGCTACAGCCACTCGGGAAAATCGCGGATAGTCGCGGAACTGCTCCGGCGAGGCGCCAACTACTTTTCCGATGAATACGCACTCGTTGACGATGAGGGACGCATCCACGCATATCCCAGACCGTTGTTACTCCGGAACGGCTCTCCCAACCGCATCCCGGTGCTTGTTCAGGAGCATCGCATCCAGGGGGCATCCGCGGCAGCGCCGGTTGGCTGGATCATGGAACTGCAATATCACGTTGACTGTGCCTGGCACGTTTCCACGGTTGGACAGGGCGAAGGACTGCTGATGCTTCTCCGGCATACTCCTCATGTGCTGGCTGAAGCCCCGGATCTGCTGGGCAGGTTCCAGCGCGTGGCCGCGGGAGCGAAGTGTTTTACGGGGCGACGGATGGATGCGGAAAGGGCCGTTGACGAGATTCTGCGCCTAATAGAAGATTAGCCTCGCCGCACACCTCACACCCCGGAGGGGCGCACCCATTCGGGCGACAGGCGCTCGAAACTCGGGAGCCACCTGGTTCGGTCTTTCCTCATGGCCAACGAACTTCGAGCTTTGGAGCCGCACTCCACGTCTTTCGTGCAGATCTGTAGGTCGAACGCCGCGCTTCTGAGATGATGCTTTGATGCGAACCCAAAACAGCGACCAAATCCCCAAATCCTCGCGGCACTGAGGATGATGTATCTAGCTCGTGAAAAATCGCTTACTCTCTCGGGAAAGCTGGAGGAAGAAAAAATTCTTTTCGCGACAATAATAAGGAACAGAGCTTACACGATGTTGCATGCACTATCGGCGGCTAGAGTCAACCGAGGTTAATGACCTTGCTCATTCCGCTTTTCAAAAGCCTCGGCTGCGCCGGAGGTAGATGCTTTTGAGAGATCGACGAGGGTGAGATAGCAGTTCTTTAGAGGCACGTCGGAGATACTTGTCGGAGATACTTGGGTCATGCCGTTTACGATTTCCCATGCCGCCGCCGCAATCCCGTTTCGACGCACTCGCTTGATCATGTCGGCGATCGTAATGGGTTGCTTTGCGCCGGATTTCCCGCACCTCCTCTCCTTGTCACCGCGCGAATCCTTCGGCTCGCCGCGCGCTCTCTTCAGTCACACGTTCGCCGGGATATTTGTCTTGGATTTGCCGCTTGCAATCGCCGGGCTTTGGCTGTTTCACGCCTTCATGAAGCAGCCGATGTTAATGTTTTTGCCGGTGGGGATTCGACGCAGGCTCAGGAAGAGCGTGAACAGTTTCCCGTTCTGGCCTTGGAAGCGTTTCTTGTTGATTACGCTTTCCATCGTGATCGGGGCGGCGACGCACCTTCTGTTGGACGCATTCACTCATCGCTACTCCTGGATTTATCAGCACTGGGCGTTCCTGCGGCGTTGGGTTGAGCTGCCGCTCGTCGGCGAAATGCCGATATGCAGCCTGCTGGAGTACGCGAGTAGCATCTTGGGGCTTGCGGTGATAGCCGTCTGGATTTGGCACTGGTATCACACAACCAAACCCAATGCCGAGCGGCTCGCCCAGCCTCTGGATACGCCGCAAAAGCGGGCTTTTATAGCTGTTTTGCCGGTGCTCGCTATATTAGGCGGGGCCTTGCGCGTCTTTCACGAGAAAGGAATCGACCTGCACATTCGGCCGATCGTGCACTTCACAACCGATGTGCTGATTTCGGCAATCACATATTTCCTATTGGGATTGCTTGTTTATGGCGTGATAACCCGTCGGCATAGGATAGTGCCTGTGAGGGTTTGAGCGGAGCCCGAGTCGGCGCTGGCCTGGGTTTACTGGGCTGCGGCTCACGCAGCCTGATCGGGAGAGAAAAAGCTGTCCTCGATATCCGATTTCAAGCGCGCAGCCGATCACACTCCCAGTCGCCCGATCAATAAACGGAACCAAGGTGCGGAAGACTGACTAGCTTGCGGTTGAGGCGTCGGCCCTTCTCCAAAGCGAAGAAAAATGGTCATTGCTTCGACTCAGCTTTTCACCGGCCCCGTGGATTCGCGAATGACGAGTTCAGGTTCAACCGTAATTTCGTCGCGAGGTGGAACTGTGTTGTGAATTCGATTCAACAGGCTCTGTGTTGCCAGTCGGCCAATCTCTTCGAGGGGCTGATTGATGGTTGTCAGCCTCGGCGATGTGAACGCCGCTGCCTTAATGTCGTCAAAGCCAATTACAGAGATGTCTTCAGGCACGCGCAGGTTGAAATCCTTTAGTGCGCGAATGGCTCCGATAGCCGAAATGTCATTGAACGCAACAATTGCGGTGAACGCCTTCTTGGTCGCGAGCAATTGCTGCACCACTGGATAGCCGAGTTCAGGCGAGGTCATATCTCGATCGAGGCTTACGACAAGCTCCGGCTTGATCTCCAGACCCAATCGCTCGGCAACTCCAACCAGGCTTTTCCATCGATCATCTGAGTCCGAACTAAATGGCTGGCCGCGCATAAACGCGATCATTCGATGCCCCAGCGAGTAAAGGTGACCGAGTGCCAGCTCTGCGGCCCGGGCGTGGTCGAGCAATACATTTGTTATGCCTTCGATGTGCCTATGGCCGGCCACAGCCACTACTGGAATTGACACTGGATGATCGAGAAGCGTGTCGATCGCAATTAGCCCTTGCGCGCCTCGGCCAATCAGCATCCTCGTATAGTCTTCAATCAGGTTCCGTTTGTGCCGGTGGTGTGCTGTGAAGTAAAAATAGCCCGCCTGGATCAGTTGGTCGCCGATTCCGCTCATTACTTCTGTGTGATACCCATCGCCCAACTCCGGCACCAGAATTCCGATCGTCAATGTTCGACGGCTCCGCAGCGATCGCGCCAGCAGATTCGGTTGGTAGTTCATCGCCTTGGCGGCGGCCTTGATCCGGTCGCGCGTAGCCTGCGGAATCGACCTTCCCGGCACATCATTCAGAACAACCGATACTGTAGCCGGGTTCAGCCCCAGATGTTCCGCGAGCTGTTTCAAGCTCGATGTCTGATGAGCCCGCGGCTTGGTCGTGTCTTTCGGCTTTTTTTCGCTCGCGGAATTCTTCATGTCGTCGCTCAAATTTCTCGGCAATCGTTTTCCTGATTGATTTTATATGCCTCTACGACTTTGGTCCTTCGACCCTTGGTTTCAGAAAAAGCTCAATCGACCGAATGATGCGTCAGCGACTCTCAGCAAGGCGGCGTAACCGCCTCATTTGGAGATACGCAAGCCGGCTCAGTTCTGTTACGAATCGATTCAGAGCTCGGCTCGATTTAACGGAGCACGGTCGATTAAGGATGCCTCCGAGCCCAAATCGCCACTGCCCCATGGTCCTCAATAGACAATAGACAAACGATTATCTATAAATGCTCTTTCAGGCGCAAATGCCTTGGCTGATATATTAAACTCGTTGTCCTGTGGTAATGTCAAGCCATTACCTTCAGATAATGCCGATGTTTTCCCCGATTTTTGTTCATTAGAGCCAGCCTGAGGGATAAATCCCGGA
>JASIJW010000485.1:0-5238 GCA_030050035.1 Acidobacteriaceae bacterium
AGCTGCTTGAAGCCGAGCGAAACGCGCTGCTTTTCCTTATCGAACTTGAGCACCTTCACCTGGATCTCGTCGCCGACGTTGACCAGGTCGCGGGGATGGGTGAGGCGACCCCAGCTCATGTCGGTGATGTGGAGCAGGCCGTCGATGCCGCCGAGGTCAACGAACGCGCCGTAATCGGTGAGGTTCTTGACCGTGCCGGTGAGCACAGCGCCTTCTTCCAGATGCTCCATGGTGGCCGAGCGCTTGGCGGTCTGCTCTTCTTCGAGCAGCTCCTTGCGGCTGACGACCACATTGCCGCGCTTTTTGTTCAGCTTGATGACGCGCACCTGAATCTGCTGGCCGAGGTAGGCGTCGAGATTGCGCACCGGGCGAATCTCAAGCTGCGAGCCGGGCAGGAATGCCTTCATGCCGATGTCGACGGTAAGCCCGCCCTTGACGCGGCCTGCAACGGTGCCGGTCACCGGCGTTTTGTCGTTGGCGGCCTTCTCGATCGTGTCCCACACGCGAAGGCGCTGCGCCTTGTCGTAGCTCACCAGGTAGCCGCCCTCGGGCTCCTCGCGCTCGATGACCACGTCGATCACGTCGCCGGGCTTGAACTTTGGAGCGCCGGTGTGATCCACAACCTGCTCGAGCGGCACCAGCCCCTCGGACTTGAGGCCCACATCGACCACCAGGTGCTTCTCGGTCTGCTTGACCACGGTGCCCGGAACAAGCTTGTCGCCGTATGCCTCTACGGCTGCCGCCTCGGCGGCCTGCTCGCGCTCGAAGGCCTCGAGTGCGGCAGAGAAATCTTCGCTCGCCTCCTGGGGCGCGTCTGCGCTCTCGTGGGCGTGCTGGGTTGTCTGGGCCTGGGTTGCCAGGTGGTGGGTGGTATCGGCGTCCATTTGGTGCGCTGCGACCTGCGCGTCGACATGTTGGTCGGGGGCAGGTGCAGTCTCAGAAGTGGTGGACGTGGATTCGTGCGACGGCTCTTCGTGCTCCATCGCAGGGTCGAGGGTGGGTGTTTCGAGTTCGGTGTTCAGGGTTATGCTCTCGGGTTCGGAATTGAGGACGTTTGCCATTACTGCCAGCTCCGGGATTCCATGGTCCTGCGACGGTTCTGCCAGCCGCTGGGGGCCTCCACGAGGGCAATGGGAATTGCCGGGGAGGTCATATTTGAACCGTGCCTTCGCGCTGGAGTTGCCGTGCCCTTTCCTGGAAACAGCCCGCCGGTCTGTGGCCGGCGTGTTTTATCGGCTGGTCCTCAGGAAGCTACCGGCAAGGCAACGGCTAGCTGAGAAGGCGGCCGCAACTCACTGCTGGAATCCGCGCAGGAAGCTACGATCACAAGTTTAGCAATCCCGGCAATCGAAGGTCAAACCATCGGTTGCCTGTTGTCTCGCGTTTTGCAGAGGGGAAAAACAACAAAGGATGAGCTGAAAAAATAGCAGAGAACTCCGGTTCTCTGCGGCTCAAAATCGTGGTTCCTCGAAATCTTAGTTCCTCTAAATCAATCCTAGTTCGTCTAAATCGTGGTTCCTGGTCTCTGCCGATCAACTAATGATGCTGCGCAACGCAAAAGGATGCGCTTTGTGAGGAGGCGGCTATTTGCGGGGCCCGCAGCTATACTGTGGCGGCGGACCGAAATCAAATCAATGGACCACCTCTGGACTCCCTGGCGCTTTGCCTACGTTACCTCAGCCGACACGGCAACCCGCGCCGGCGTCCCTCCTGCGCTCGAGTCCTGGCCCGGCGATCTGGGCTGCGTGTTTTGCAACCTTATCGCCGCCATCGATTATGCCATCAAAAACGGGATGGACCCTGTGGAAGCCGAGCGCGCCGGCGGCGTGGTGCTGCGCGGCCGCGATTGCTACATCTGCCTGAACGCCTTCCCCTACACGTCGGGTCACGTGATGATCGTGCCCTACGCGCACATTGACCGGCTGGCGAGTTTGGCCGCCGAGGCCGCGCAGGAGATGATGGATCTGGCCCAGCGCACAGAGCGCGCCTTTGAGAATGCCTACACTCCGCAGGGATTCAACTTTGGCCTGAACGTGGGCCAGGCCGCGGGAGCAGGGGTGGCAGGCCACATTCATCTGCACGCGATGCCGCGCTGGGTGGGCGATACCAACTTTATGACTACGGTGGCCGAAACCCGCGTGCTGCCCGAAGACCTTGAAACCACCTGGAGCCGGCTGCGCGAAGCCTTTGTTAAGGCGGGATGATGGTGAGCCAAGCGGCTGAGCTTGTGGTTCGCGGGTTTGTGAACGTGGGTTCGCGATCTGTGGTGCATTGAGGGGGTGCATCGAGGGGGTGCGTTGAAGGGGTCTGTCGAATGGAACCGCTGAATGGGGACCGGGGTGCGCTATCGGCCGCCTGCAGGCAACTCGAACCGGGCCACGGCCACTCGAATCAATTGAGCGAGTGCGAAACTTATCCCATCTTTTCGCTTCGGCCCTCCTCAATAATCTCTCAAGTCCAGCACTCGTTACAGTTCCAACACTCGTTACGGCTCCAGCACCCGTTACAGTTCCAGCACTCGTTTCCAGCACTCGTTACAGCGATTCCAGAGCCGCTGTGTCGCGCCCACGCCGTGGGGCGGTTTTTTCCCGTCGAAAATGCCGTTTGCCCGGCTGCTGGAGAAAGCACCTAAACTGCGTATCCCCACTGAGGTCACAGATGAATCTTTCCATGAACCTTTCCAGCGAAATGCTTGATTACCTCCGCTTTCTGGGCATTCAGATCGGACGATACCCAAAGCACTACTCCCCGCAGGAACACGCGCGCGCGCTGGTTTACTCGGCTCTCGAAAATTACCGCGCAAAGCACATCGGTCCGGAACGCCAGGAGGAGTTCTATACGATCGCCATGGCTGCGTTTCAGGACGGCGAGGAAGAGGGCAAGCGCCTGTTCGCGCAGGCGCAGCAGCTTGTCGAGGCGAATCAGGCAGCCGCGGACCAGTAGTCCTATCGCGATAGACACAGGTTTGCACGAGTACAGGCCAACCTTGCTGGCGCAAGGCAGGCCTGCACTACGTGCGATCGCTTCCCCGTCCATCCCATTGAAAATTGATTGCACGGCGGACGCGGAAGTTGCTGCGAAACCCATTGTCAGGAACCGGTTGTCAGCCCCAGACCGATGGCGGCACGACAACTGCGTCAGCGGGGACAAGAGTAGCAACTGAAACATGCGGCCAGGTAAGACCGTTGAAATTCAGCAAAACGGTCTGCGAGTACTGAATCTGTGTTGACGTGACCGTGATGGTTCGTGGCGTGGTGATTGCAACGGGGGGAGTGACGGAGAATTTCGTCACCGGCTGGCCGGGAACGCTTGCCGAACCTGAGATTGTCAGGGGCGGGTGACCCGGCGTGAAGATCGGCACCACGATGGTCTGCTCGACCGTCTCAATCCAGAACGTGGCCGACATTTGCAGGGTTTGCGCATTTGGGGCGCTCGGTGGCGTGTGATTGTCGCCGAGCAGAAATGCGATGTTTTCGGCGCCGCCACCAAAGAGCGGAGCAGCCGGACTGGTGGCGACATGGATCGTCGTGGTGGAGGTGATCTTCTGGCTTTTGATGTGATTGCGCAGCACCGTGTTGGGATCGTCGAGAATCGCCTGGGTGATGGTGCCGGCGGCGATAAAGGACGTCAGATCCTGCGGAATCCGCGGAGTGCCCGGCGTGGCAGCAGTCTGGCTGGGGAATCGGATCGGCGCTCCGCCTCCTGTGGGCGTTGGGGTAATGCTGACGGCCGGTATGGTCGGCGGTCCGCTGGCGGTGGTTGCGGTTCCCTGCGCCTCAATGGTTGTGCCGTGAGGAATGGACCCCATGCGCACAAGGGACTGAGGCTCGTCGGGAGTTGTCGTGGAAGGAACGATCATCCACAGTCCCGGCTCCACATGAATGCCCACGGGCTGTGCGGGGTTGGTGACGTCGCTTATCGTCTGCAGATAAGGCACGCCGTTGAGAAAAATGTCTCCCTGCACCTCTCCTCGATTGGGAACCGCACCCAGACTGGGTGAAAACGAGAGATTTTCCGAGGTCAGGTTCAGTTCAAGGATGTTGTCGCTGGTGACCGGAATGGGAAGTACGGTGGGGGTTTTTGTGTTGTCGGGCCGGAAGATGGTGTTGAAGCCGTTGCCGGCCCAGTCTCCTACGAATGCTGCGAGAGGGCCAAGACTTGGGGTGGCGACCGTCGCAAGCTGGTCGGGTTTCGGCGAAACCTGATTGAAAATGAAATCATCAGGAATCGCGATGGTGGATCTGACGTTGACTGGATTGGTGGGCATGAAGAGTTCTCCTTCGGAGATTGACTGAAGGGCCCATTGGACAATGCTTGTAGCCTGTTTTCTATGCTTTGTCAATCAAAAAGACTGAATTGCAGCTCGTAATTCCCGATCTCCAACTAATGGTTGATTCACTGTTCGGTCCACGGCTGCGAGCTACGCCGCACCAGCTACAATAAGAGAGGCCGACCGCCCAAAATCTCTGCGCGACGCGCGCAAATCTGCAAGGAGTTCGAGAAATCTTATGGCGATTCCCGCCACGCAACTACGCCCGGGCATGATCATCAAGCACAACGACCAGCTCCACCTGGTCTTCAAGGTCGAGCACCGCACGCCCGGCAATCTGCGCGCCTTTATCCAGGCCAAGCTGCGCAACCTCAAATCCGGCGCCATGTTCGAGCACCGCTTCCGCTCCGCCGACGCCATCGAGAAGGTGGTGGTCGACGAAATCCCCATGGAGTTTCTCTACGCTGACGGCGATGACTACTACTTCATGAACCCGGTCGACTTCGAGCAGACCGTGCTCAAGGCCGGGACGCTGGGCGACGCCATCGAGTACCTGACGGCTAACCTGCAGATCAGGGTGAGTTATTTTGACGGCCAGCCGGTGGGCATCGAGCTACCCCAGACGGTGGACCTGACCGTGGTCGAAACCGAGCCCGGGCTGAAGTCCGCGACGGCGTCGAGCGTGACCAAGCCCGCCAAGCTCGAAACCGGCCTGGTGGTGCAGGTGCCGCCCTTCATCAACGAAGGCGAAAAGATCCGCGTGGACACCAGCGAAGGCGCGTATTTGAGCCGCGCGTAAGCCCGCGTTCAAAGCTGCATAAAAATGGCGCTCCTCAGCGAGCGCCATTTTTTTTGCAGAAATGCAATCTACCTGCCATAAATGGAACACAATCGAAACGGCTCCGGCACAACCGCAAGGATAAGGATCTTCTAAAAATTCCGAGCGTGAAGATTGACCCGTGCTACGA
>JASIJW010000486.1:0-9030 GCA_030050035.1 Acidobacteriaceae bacterium
GGATTTCTTCGTGGCCGAGCATTTTGTCATACCGCGCCTTCTCGACGTTCAGGATCTTGCCCTTGAGCGGCAGCACAGCCTGGAACTTCCGGTCCCGGCCCTGCTTGGCGGTGCCCCCGGCGGATTCGCCCTCGACCAGATAGAGCTCGCAGCGATCGGGTTCGCGCTCGCTGCAGTCGGCGAGCTTGCCCGGCAATCCACCGCCATCGAGCGCGCCTTTGCGCCGCGTCAGATCGCGCGCCTTACGAGCCGCTTCGCGGGCCCGTGCCGCCTCAACGGCCTTGTTGATGATCTTGCGGGCAACCGGCGGGTTTTGTTCGAGGAATGCGCCGAGCCGCTCATTGACAAAGGCCTGCACCGTGCCGGCGATATCGGAGTTCAGCTTGCCCTTGGTCTGGCCTTCAAACTGCGGTTGCGACAGCTTCACGCTGACAACGGCCACCAGCCCCTCGCGCACGTCGTCGCCGCTTAGGCTCTCCTTCATGTCCTTGAACAGACCCAGCTGCTGGCCGATCGCGTTGATGGTCCGTGTAAGCGCGGTACGGAAGCCGGACAGGTGCGTGCCGCCATCCACCGTGTTGATGTTGTTCGCGAAGCTGAAGACCGTCTCCGAGTAAGTGTCGTTGTACTGCAGCGCAATGTCGATCTCGACGCCGTTGCGCGAAGCCTCCATGATGATCGGCTTGTCGTGCAGCACCTGCTTGCCGCGGTTCAGATGCTTGACGAACTCGGCAATGCCGCCCGCATAACGAAACTCGGTGTGCCGCGCCTCGCCGGTCTTGGGATCGGCAGTGCGCTCATCGGTCAGCGTGATCTCCAGACCCTTGTTCAGGAAGGCCATCTCGCGCAGCCGCTGCGCCAGCGTGTCGTAGTTGTACTCGGTGGTCGAAAAGATCGTCTTGTCGGGCAGAAAATGAACCTTGGTCCCGCGCTTCTTGCTGGTGCCGCTCTTGCGCAGTTCGCTGGTCGGCAGGCCGCAGCCGAAGTCCATCTCCCAGGTGTGGCCGTCGCGCCAGATCTCCACGTTGAACTCCTGGCTCAGCGCGTTCACGCAGCTCACACCCACGCCATGCAGGCCGCCGGATACTTTGTACGTCGACGAGTCGAACTTGCCGCCCGCGTGCAGCTTGGTCAGCACCACCTGCACCGCCGGCATCTTCTCGCCGTTGGGCAGCACCTTCGTGTCCACCGGAATGCCGCGGCCGTCGTCGACCACGGTAATGGAGTTGTCCACATGGATGATGACGTCGATCTTTGTCGCAAAACCGGCCAGTGCCTCGTCCACCGAGTTGTCGACGACCTCGTACACCAGGTGGTGCAGCCCCATATCGCCCGTCGAGCCGATGTACATGGCCGGACGCAGGCGCACGGCTTCAAGGCCTTCGAGCACCTTGATGTTTTCGCTTGTATACCCGCCTTTGTCGTCTGACATGGGCACGCTCGGTGGAACAACTTCTGTAGCCATAAACTCCGTCTGCGGGAGGGCCTGTTGCCGTCCGAAATTGGTCTTCGTCTGGCTCCGGCCGCGCTCGCCAAAGGCTCAAGCTCTCCAAGCTCCAGAACAGCGCTTCAGCCGGTCCGGAACGACGCCCTGTTATCGAGTAACCGCTTGATAGACCGGGGCTTGGCGCGACTTGGCCTATATCCATTCTAGCACGCCGAGCATGCAGAAAACCTGCCGGGCGAATGGCCGGTCTTACCCCTGCGGCATGTGGATTTCGTGGTCGAAATACATCTCCGGGTCGCGCTAACCGTCTTTCTTGGCATATTTAAGAAAAATCTAGACTTGGCATGGAAAATGGGCTATAGTTCCGGTGTTGAACAAGAAAAATTTGGGGGGGCGAGCTTCTCCTTTGCCGGGATGCGTTATGGCAAAGATCGCCTTTCGAGTGCCTTTGCAGGCATTTGAAATGCGTGTCTACGTGCGGCCTTCTGCTCTAAGCCGGCGCGGCCATCTCTTGCAACCGGTCCCCCTTCATCCTTCCCAGCGTAGACAGCACAACGGAGCGCTGGATTGATTCCCCCGGGAGATCATCTCCCCATTCCACTGCATAGGAGCCTCCAATGAAACTCGCTCTCCGCGTATTTGCCATGTTGGTCGTTCTCGCTGGCCTGTCGGCTGCGCCGTCGTCCTCCGCCAGCTCGTTGATGCTCGCTAGCCATCTCACCGCTTCCGTGGATCCTGGTCCGTTCAGCTTGCCCGCTCCGGGCTGTGGCCCCGGCATCCCAGGCTGCCCCCAGCCTCCGCAAGGTGGCGGCGGAAATTAAACCTAGTCACACGCACTAGATAGCACAAAAGTGCCATAGCTCAGTTACCGTTAGGTGCTTGAGGCGTGTGGGATTCGGCGCTATTCTGACTTTGTTTCAGGATGTCGACAGGTCCCACATGACCTCCCAGATCGCAATGTCGGCGTTGAGCGCAGTGGAGTTCCTCCTCTGGTGCGCGCTTGCCCTCTTGTTCTGGAAAAAGCAACTGTATCGCCGCTTTCCGGCCATGGGCGCTTATCTGGCCCTCCATGTGGTTTCCACGCCTTTTCTGTTGTCTCTCCTTTACGCGCAAAACCATCCTTGGGGACGCTCATTTTTTCCCGTATATTTCTACGGCTATTTCGGCGTGTATATCGCCAGCGTCATCCTGCTGCTGTTCGTCTGTCTTGAGATCTTCCGTTCCGCACTGACATCTTTTCCCGGTTTAATGCGAATCGGCATCGTCATCTTCCGCTGGGCGATTCTGGTATCGATTATCGTCACCCTTTCATCGGTGTCGTTCGTGCATCGCGGCGTAATGATCGTTCCCGATATTGCATACGCACTGATGAGGTCGGTGAGCATTCTCGAGCTTTGCCTGCTGGCTTTCCTCTGCCTAAGCATGAACGCCCTGCGGCTCTCGGTTCGCGACCTGTCCTTTGGAATTGCGCTGGGCTTCGGAGTCATGGCCGCCAATGAATTCGTGCTCGCGTCGCTCTTCCCCACGCACTCCTCATCGCTGACGACACCGCTTGAGTTTGCATACGAGGCGCTCATCCTGGTTTCGCTTGCCATCTGGGCCACCTATTGCGCGCTGCCTGAGCGCAGCAGCAGGCCGGTCGTCATGCCCGCCAGCTCGGCCATCTACCGCTGGAATGAGATCGCCTCGGCCCTCGGCCACACGGGCACCCACGTCGCTGTCCAGCAGCCGGCCAACGGTTTCTTCCTGAGCGACGTCGAAAAGGTGGTCGAAAAGGTCATCACCCGAAACCTCAAGGGCCGTGAATCGGAACTGTAAAAGCCGGGAACAAGAAGTCAAGGGGGGGAACAAGAGAGCAAAAGGCCGTGGCGCTCGCCATGGCCTTTTGCTTTTTGATACAGATTCAAGCTCTCTGCAGTGCGTCGCGGAGTTCATGGAAGTTAACGCCGAGCACCCCAGGCTCGCACCATGTACGCAAGAAATCTCCGAAAATGCAAAACGGCCGCAGCAATTGCCGCGGCCGTTTACTGTTCCCTCGTTCCCTTGGTCCCTTGTTCCCTGCTGTTACGCAGGCTCAATCGAAGCGAACCGCCCGCGGTTGCCGCGGGCGGTGAACTTCACCCGTCCGCTGACCTTGGCGAACAATGTGTCGTCTGACCCGATGCCCACGTTGAGGCCAGGCTTGATGCGCGTGCCGCGCTGCCGCACGATAATCGATCCGCCCGACACCAGCTCACCGGCAAAGGCCTTCACGCCCAGCCGCTGCGCATTGGAATCTCGTCCGTTTGTGGAGCTGCCTCCACCCTTTTTATGTGCCATTGCCCAATCCCCTTCTCAAAAATCAGCTTCTAGCTCCTAGCTCTTAGCCTCTGGCCTTTGCTACGCCGAAATCTTCGCCCCACCGGGAATAGCTGGAAGCTGGAAGCTAGTGGCTAGAAGCTGGCGCAGTTTACTGCGCCGAATACGTCTTCCCGTCCGCCTCGATGGCCTTGATGCGCACTTCCGTGAAGTTCTGCCGGTGTCCCTGAAGCTTCTTGTACTGCTTCTTCCGCTTCAGGTGGAAGACCAGCACCTTCTCGCCGCGCCCCTGGCCCACGATCTCGGCTGTAACCTTGGCCTTCGCGGGCTTGGCAATGCCGGAGTCGCCGCTCACCGCCAGCACGTCGCTGAACTCGATCGTCTGGTCTGCACCCGGAACGGTCTCAATCTTCACCACGTCGCCCGGAGCCACGCGGTACTGCTTTCCGCCGGTGCGAATCACTGCGTACATAACAAATCCTCCAGCAACGGCGGCCTGCGCCGTCGAGCAAACTCAGAAATCTGTGCCCTCAAAATCTGGTTTTGAGCGGATACAGAGGCAACTGCATCGGGAAGCGGGCCGCTCAAGCCATCGCGCGGCGCCCGGCTAAACCCCGCACATCCTGCCCAAATTCAGTACGCGGATGCGCTGTCGCCAAACTCTTTGATTTTATCGGGAAGCGGCCCTCAGGTCAATTTGCTTCAACTACGCTCTGGCAAGCCCCGCTAACGCCTCCCGCGCCGCCGCAACCGTGGCCCCTATCTCCTCTTCGCCATGAGCCGCGCTCAGGAAAGCCGCCTCAAACTGCGAGGGCGGCAGCCACACGCCGCGGTCCAGCATCGCCCGGTGAAAGTGCCCAAAGGCCGTCGTATTCGACTTCGCCGCATCGTCGTAGTTTTGCACCGGGCCGGCTGTAAAAAACCACGTCCACATCGAGCCTACGCGGTTCAGCGTCACCGGTACGCCGGCCCGCGCCGCCTCGGCAGCCACGCCCTCGGCCAGCTTCTTCGTCATCGCTTCAAGGTGCGGGTAAACTTCCGCGCTGTGCTCCTCGAGATATGTGATCGTCGCTAGCCCCGCCGCCATCGCCAACGGATTCCCGCTCAATGTCCCGGCCTGGTACACCGGCCCAACCGGTGACAGCATCTCCATCAGCTCGCGCCGACCGCCAAACACGCCCACAGGCAGCCCACCGCCCACGATCTTGCCCAGCGTCACCAGATCCGGCGTAAGCTCCGCTGTCATCCCGTACAACTGCAACGCCCCGCCCAGCGCCACGCGGAAGCCGGTCATCACTTCGTCCACGATCAGCAACGCGCCCTCGCGCCGCGTCAGCTCGCGCAATCCGGCCAGGTATCCGGCTGCCGGCGGAATGCACCCCGCATTGCCCACCACCGGCTCCAGGATCACAGCCGCAATCTCACCCTTTTGCGCAGCAAACGCCGTCTCCACTGCGCCCAGGTCGTTATACCGCAGAGCCAGCGTCAGCGCCGCAATCTCCTCCGGCACGCCAGCCGATCCGGGAATCCCGAACGTCGCCACGCCGGAGCCGGCCTTCACCAGCAACCCATCGGCATGCCCGTGATAACAGCCCTCGAACTTGATGACGATCTTCCGCCCCGTGGCCGCGCGCGCCAGCCGGATAGCCGACATCGTAGCCTCGGTCCCCGAGCTGACAAACCGCATCTTCTCGACGGCCGGATAGCAGGCGTTGATCCGCTCCGCGAGATCGGCTTCGGCCGCCGTCGAAGCGCCGAAGCTGGCCGAACCGCGCGCCGCGCGCTCAATCGCCTCCACCACCGGCGGAAAGGCGTGGCCCAGGATCATCGGGCCCCACGAGCCCACGTAGTCGATGTAGCGGTTGCCGTCTGCATCCCATACAATCGGCCCCTGTGCCCGCTCCACAAACGGCGGCGCTCCGCCCACTGCGCGAAATGCGCGCACCGGCGAATTCACCCCGCCGGGAAAGAAGCGCTCCGCGCGCTCCTGCAATGCCGTCGATTTCTTCGATTTCATCGCTCGGTTACGGGCAGTGATTCCCTCTGGTGCCGATGCTGGAGCCTTCATCTTGTATTCGAGTATAGATTCCACTGCGCTGCGGCGCCGCGATCGGCCGTTGCCGTCCTGCCACTGTTGCACGGACCAGGGACCACACCCAAAAGTTCTTTCTTCTCTGCTAATCACTCCGCAGTTATCCTCCGCCCGTCCTGCTAAAATCGCTCTTTCAGAGCGGTTCCGCCTTCCGGGAACCCTTTTCTGGACCCATTTCTCAGCTTCCAAAGCGCCCAAATGGCAAAACAGTCTTGCCGCGGCGCTCGGGTCTGGACCAGGTGCGCGGAAGGACGCGGGATCCGGCGCCGGACGAGCGCCGGGCCAACCGCCAAAAACCGCCAACCCTGAGGGAAAGCCCCGATCGTGTCAGAAACCAAGCCACAATCCGTTACCTATGCCGATGCCGGCGTCGATCTGCATTCCGGCGAGCGCGCCAAGGACCGCATCAAGTTCCTGGCGCAGAAGACCTTTAACCGCAATGTGCTGGGCGGCATCGGCAGCTTCGGCGCGCTTTACCGGCTCGACCTGCAGCGCTGGAAGCAGCCCGTCCTGGTGAGTTCCGCGGATGGCGTGGGCACCAAGCTCAAGGTTGCCTTCGCGCTGGGCCTGCACCACACCGTGGGCGCGGATCTCGTGAACCACTGCGTAAACGACATCGCCGTGCAGGGCGCCACTCCGCTGTTCTTCCTTGATTACCTCGCTACCAGCAAGCTCGAGGCCGATATTACCGAAGACGTGGTCACCGGCATGGCCGACGCCTGCCGCGCCAACGGCTGCGTGCTCATCGGCGGCGAAACCGCGCAAATGCCCGGCTTTTACGCCGACGGTGAGTACGACCTCGCCGGCTTCATCGTTGGCGCCGCGGACCGCGACAAGCTCATCACCGGCGCGCAGATTAAGCCCGGCGACGTGCTCATCGGCCTGCCCTCCACCGGCCTGCACACAAACGGCTACTCGCTTGCCCGCAAGCTTCTCTTTGAAGTCGCCGGCTACAAGCCGCAGCAATACGTAACCGCCATCAAGGAGAAAGCCGGCGCTGCGCTGCTCAAGGTCCACCGCAGCTATCTCTCCGTGATTCAGAAGCTGGTCTCCGCGGGCATGACAACCGGAATGGCGCACATCACCGGCGGCGGCATTACCGAGAACCTGCCGCGCATCCTGCCCAAGAATGTCACCGCGCAGGTAGAGCTCGGCTCCTGGCCGGTGCTGCCCATCTTCGATCACCTGCGCGAGCTGGGCAAAGTGCCGCAAGAGGAAATGCTGCGCACCTTCAACATGGGCATCGGCCTCATCGCGGCGATTCCGGCGGCCAAATTCACACGCGCCAAAAACCTCCTCGACCGCGCCGAAGAAAAGTTTTACGTCATCGGCCGCATCGTCAAAGGCGAGCGCCGCGTGCAGTACACATAGCGCAGCGGCGTTAGCGGAGTTAGCGGCGTTAGCGATGCTGGCCTGCGGCGACATCAACTCAATGGCTTGTCATCCTGAGCGAGTTCGCGAAGCGAAGGAGCGAAGGACCTGTGGTTGCTTTTTGCCGATTCACCACCAAATTGGGTGCCCCGGGTCCCGTTTCTGGGACCCGGGAGAGCACAAAAACTGGGATCAACAGGAACAAAGTTGACTAATCCGCAAACCGATCGATCGCCACTCCGCCTCGGCATCCTACTCTCCGGCCGCGGCTCCAACTTCCTCGCCATCGCCGAATCGATCCGCGCCAACCGCCTGCCCGGCGTCGAGATCGCCGTCGTCATCTCCAACGTCGCCGATGCTGCTGGCATCACTGCCGCCGCCGAACTAGGCCTGCCGCACGCAGTGCACGTTTCAAAAAGCCGCAAGCGCGAGGAACACGACGCCGACGTCCTCGCCTGCCTCAAAGAGCACCGCGTCAACCTGATCTGCCTCGCCGGCTACATGCGCCTGCTCTCGCCGGGCTTTGTCGCGGCGTTCCGCGACCGCATTCTCAACATCCATCCCTCCCTGCTGCCGGCCTTCCCCGGCCTCGATGCACAGGAGCAGGCCTTTACATACGGCGTCAAAATCGCCGGCTGCACCGTGCACTTTGTCGATGAAGAGCTCGACCACGGCGCCATCATTCTGCAGCGCGCCATCCCTGTGCTTGAAAGCGACGACGCCCAATCGCTCGCCGAACGCATCCTCGTCGAAGAACACATCGCTTACACCGAAGCCATCCGCATGGTCGCCAGCGGCGAGTACGAAATTCGCGGCCGCCGCTTCCTGCGCCGCCGCTCCTGAGCGCGCAAAAAATCGCTGTCAAGCGCGCGCCGGCCATCAATCTCTGCCAAGCTGCACATTCTCAAGCAGATATTTTCTCGCGCTACTTTGCCGGAAATATGCCGCATTTTCTCTAACCTGATAATCAACCGGGCAAAAAAGCGGACACGTTGGCCGATAAGACCAGCGCGGGGCCGCGCGCCTGGCCCCATACGGTTCTCCACCGGAACGCCAGACCGGAACCACGGCAGCGTCCGGGTTTGAGAACCGCATAGGCGAAACCTTGAAAGCATGCATCCCGGGTGGACGCGCACGATTCTCCCGATTCAACAAAGCAGCGGGATGCATGCTCTCTGGTTTCGCAGCCGAATCATTTCGCAGCAAAGTCCGGCGGCCGGTTCATCACGTACCGGCCGCCGGCGCCGTTTTCGGGTAGTGGGTCTCGAAGTTTTGAAGGGCACGGGCTTCACAGGCCGCTGAAAAATCTCGCAGCAACGAAGTTTTGAAAGGGCACGAGTTTACTCGTGCCGATAACGTCAGCCAACGCACCGCGGCTTCAGCCGCTGAGGGATGTTTTCCGCCAATTTGACCGCCCAGAACGAATCTTTCAGCAAGCGGTTCACCCCATGAAGGGTACGGGCTTCAGCCCGTACGTCAAAAACACCCCTGAATCAAATGGGGCTTTAGCCCCTGAGGGAATGCGCATTCAAATTGGCCCACTACCTGTTTTCGGCCCGTACCGTCAACACCGCAAAAAAATAATCGGGGCTTGAGCCCCTGAGAGATGGGAGTCGCACAAATGAATCCGATCAAAAATATCTGGCAGCATCCGCGCACCTCGGTCGCCGGCCTGCTCATCTCGGTAGCCACTATCACCGGCGTGCTTGCGCAGAACGGCGTCGCGCTGGGCAAAGTGGGCAGCGGCACGGTCGTCTCGCTGGCCGGCGCGCTGGCTACCGCTGTCCTCGGCCTGCTCGCCAAAGATCCAGTACAGTCCGTG
>JASIJW010000487.1:0-3341 GCA_030050035.1 Acidobacteriaceae bacterium
AAAGCGGCCATGGATAGGAGGGTTTGGCCGGGATGCCTTCCGCGTTAAGCGCGCGGATGACGGTTTCGCGGTCCAGGCCGCCGAATCCTTCGGCGCGATATCGCAGCGTAAGCAGATAATAAGGGTGCTGCTCAATGCGCGGATCGTCCGCCACCAGCGTAAGCCCCGGAACGTCCTTCAGGCCTTCGTGGAAATAGGCTACGTTCTCCGCGCGCAGCCTGGTCTGTGAAGGCAATTTTTTGAGCTGCTCGCAAAGGATCGCCGATTGAAAGCCAGTAATGCGGTAGTTGGTGCCGAGTGTGTAATGGTCGAACCATCCTCCGTCGCGCTTGCGGCCCTGATTGCAGTAGCTCCAGCACTTATCAATGATCTCAGCAGAGCGGCTGAGGATCATTCCACCTTCGCCGGCGGTGATGAGCTTGAAGGATTGAAAGCTGAATGTAGCTACGTCGCCCCACGCACCTACTGGAGTTCCGCACCAGCGTGCGCCATGGGCATGGGCTGCATCTTCGAGTAGTTTGAGGCCGCGGCGCATGGCCAGAGACTGGAATGCGTCCATCTCGGCGGGGCGTCCGCCGAAGTGCACCACCACGATAGCCCGGGTGCGGGGTGTGATCGCGGCTTCTGCGGCTGCGACGGAAAGGTTAAGCGTTTCGGGGTCTATGTCGGCGAAGACCGGCGTCGCGTGGCACAAGAGAATGGCGCTGGCAGATGCGATGAAGGTATACGGCGGAACAATCACCTCATCGCCCGGTCCAATGCCTATCGCGCGCAAAGCCACCTCGATGGCGATCGTTCCGTTAGAACAAGCGACAGCGTGTTCGAGACCATGGTAGCGAGCAAAGCTCGTCTCGAGTTCCTTCACGCTTTCGTGATAGCCGCCCCACTGGCGGCTGTGCAGGACGCGGATCAGAGCAGCTTCTTCTTCGCCGTCATATTGTGGCCATGGGGCAAACGGTCGACTCCGGACCGGTTCACCGCCAAGCATCGCAAGTTTCACGAAAGCTTCCTTTCTTTCTTTTAGAGCCTTGAACCCGCGGAATCGAACGGCTGCGATCTGCCCTTATCCGAGGGTTTTTCGGCTGGTCATGACTGCTGGCATAAGTTTACAGGTTGTTCTATAGGTAAAACAAGGATTCCATAAGCTAACTCCATCGAATTCGCTCTGTCAAGTTACTGTGATGGGATGAAGACGATGCACATTGGGGAATCGACTTGATTGTCGTGCTTGTGGAACGACTGCAATCGGCCGCTGGTTACGTCGCGCTTGAGCCACACGATGGAGTGCGAGTTCTGGTTTGCGACCGCAAGCCAGCGATCGCTGAGATCCAGAGCAAAGTTGCGTGGCGTTTTGCCCTCGCTCGAGATGAACTGCAGGGGACGGGGTAAGCCGCTATGTGGATCGATGGAATAGACCCCGATTTTGTTCTGGTTTCCGCGGATCGACACGTAAAGAAACCGGCCGGAGGAATCAAAGGCGATTTCGGAACCGCCAAGCTGAAGCTGTGCACCGTTGGGTAATGCCAATTGCGTGGAAATCTTATCGAGTCTACCCGTGGCGTAACGAAATTCCGTGAGCGTGGAGTCGAGCTCGTCGATCGAATAGAGGAATCGGCCGTTGGCATTGAAGGCTAGATGGCGGACGCCACCGCCGGGAGTGACGCCCGTCGATTCACTCCCGGCCGAGAAGCTGAGCGTATGTAAATCGATAGGATGGACAAAGATTCTGTCGATGCCCAGGTCCGCAACGAACGCATAGCGGTCATCGAGCGAAACGGCGAGTCCGTGAGCGTGCGGGCCCAACTGGCGCTGCAGGTTAATGCTCGATCCATGATGTTGCACGACAGAAGCCGCTTGGGCGAGGCTGCCGTCGGGAAGGATGGGCAGCAAAGCCACGCTGCCGCTGCCACAGTTTGAAACCAGAAGAAAGCGGGCCTTGTGTGCGAGCGCCAGATCGCAAGGACCAATGCCCGCGGACGAAACCCTATTGAGGAGCTTAAGTTGGCCATTATGGGCGTCGATACGGAATGCGCTGACCTTGTTGCCTTCGGCGTCGTGAATTCCGCCCTCTTCATTCACCCCATAGAGCGTTCGCCAATTGCGGGCGACGACCAGAAATGTTGGATTTGGCGTGGCTGCTTCGAGACCAAGAAAATCGGCGACGCCGGTGCCAGGATGAAAGCGATAGGCATAAATGCCGTGCGAGGCGCCACTGGTGCCTGTACCCACATACATGAGCTCGCTGGCAACCGATTCATTATCCCGCTGGGCGGGCAGGTGTGCTGCCGCAAGCAACAGCAGCGCCGCGGCGCAAGCGGGGATCGGACGTTTCCTCATCGGCGAGAGATGCCTTGGCGTGTTGAAACGCAGATTCGAATCAGGCTTCGAAATCAGGCACCCCAAAATTCGGCATGGGATGCATGGATCTTGACTTCTGCGAGCCGCTATAACTATTATACTGCATCGATGTTCTATATGTAGAACGAAGAGGCTTGGCTGATTTGCGTCAGTAAGAGCCTGGTGCCGGAGAGGCGCTGGCGATACTGCGACGAATAAGGGGGGCTGTCCTAATGGGGGCGCGTAATCGATTCGGTTTGCTGCTGATTTTGTCTTCGTGTGCCTCGCTGACCATAAGCGCGCAGGTTAAGGGACCCCTGACGGAACTTGGCCATGTGCAGACGGAGCCAGATGGGCGTTTTTTCGTCAACGGCACTCCGGTGTTTCCCATTGGCTTTACGCAGGGACCGCCCACGGGAGCCGTTGCGGCCGATGGGCTGAATGCGATGCAGGAGTTGCGCAAGGAGGGCTTCGCCTTTCAGCAGTGGCAATGCCCCAAAGGCGCATGGGGGCCAGCCAAGGAAGCGGAGCTCGATGCGTTGGTGAAGGAAGCTGATGCGGAAGGAATGCACGTGGCGGTGTGGATTGAGGAGCTGACGAATTTAGATCCTTCTGATACTGCGCACTTGGCCGAACTGAAGCGCGTGGTGGCAAAGTACCGCAACAGTCCCGCGCTGTTCTTGTGGAAGGGCGTGGATGAGCCGCAATGGGGCAGGGTCCCGGTGGATCGCCTGCGCGCTTTCGACGATACAGTTCACGCGCTTGACCCCAATCATCCGGTGTGGGTGACGCAGGCTCCTCGCGGGACCGCTGCTGATCTCGAGCCCTATTCCAAGTACTTCGATGTAGGAGCTATCGACATCTATCCGGTGAGTTATCCCCCGGGAATGCACTCAGGCAACGGCAACCTTGGTCTGAGCGCAGTTGGCGATTACACGCTGCTCATACGGAAGGCAATGGACTACCAGAAGCCGGCGATGATGACTCTGCAGATCTGCTTTAGC
>JASIJW010000488.1:0-12301 GCA_030050035.1 Acidobacteriaceae bacterium
CACAACTGGCGCGGGAGCGCGACATTCATTGGCTGATCGTGAAGCGTGATCTGCAGTTGACGGCCGATCCGGCGCCGGACACTGCCCAGCTGCGGCAGGCGCTGGTGGCTGAGTTCCAGCTTGTTGACCGGCTGCGCGGCTACGACATCTATCGACGGTAAAAATCGTCGCGTTTTTTCGCGGGAAATTTTCCTGGCTGCTGCTAGCATATGGGCCATGTTCTTGCGAACGTGTTCCAGAATGCTTCGCTATGGGGCGGTGACGGCGGCCGTTTTGATTGCTGTTTCGGCTGCCGCGCAGCAGGGTGCGACCACTTCTCCGGCGCCTGCGAACAGCGTTGACGCGGAGCAGGTTCGCGCGCGCCTCGAAGAAATTCTCAGCAATCCGAGTCGGGGGCGAATGATCGGCCAGGTTGCCATTTCGCCGGATGGGAAGCTGCTGGCTTGGGGGGACGATCGCGCTGGGGGCGGACGCGGCATTCAGCTTGCGCCGATTGACGATTTGAGCAAGAGCGTGCGCGTGACGGCTGCGCCGGATGCCGACGGACGTTGCAGCGAGGGGCAGATGGCGTGGTCGCCGGATTCGCGCGCGCTGGCGTTTTTTTCGGATTGCGCGAACGCGGGAGCGCAGAGCGATTTGTATGTGTGGGATGTTGAGGCGAGTGCGGCGCACCAGGTCGCGGCGCTGCACGGCTACGCGCACGAGCCGGCGTTTTCGCCGGATGGGGCAAGCATTGCGTTCCTCTATGTTGAAGGCGCTACGCGGCCGGCAGGAGCGCTGGCGGCCGAACCGTTGCCTTCCGGCGTCATTGGCAAGGACCATATCGAGATTCAGCGCATTGCCAGGGTGACGATTCCTTCGCTCTTGAATTGCGAGCCTTCGGCGTCGCCTGACAAACGCCCTCAGGCCACTCAAACTCCCTGTAGCATCGGGCTTTTCAGCTTTCTTACACCGCCCAGCCTCCATGTTTTTGAGTTCGATTGGTCTCTGGATTCCAGGTCTCTCGCCTACGTGGCCGCCGAGCCGCCGGGTGAGAACAACTGGTGGGTGGCGAAGCTGTACACGCAGGCTGCCGATGGCGCCGGCGAGCCGAGGGCGATTCTTGCGCCCGCAGATGTTGCGGGTGCGCTGCATGGATTGCAGATTGCGGTGCCGCGGTGGTCGCCGGATGGGAAACACATCGCGTTCATCGGCGGATTGATGAGCGACCAGGGATCGACGGGCGGCGATGTATGGATTATTTCGGCGAGCGGTGGTATTCCGCACGATTTGACGGCGAACCGGCAGGCAACGCCTTCGTGGATTGTGTGGGACGGCAATGACCACCTGCTGGCGGATGAGATTGCCGGCGGAGCCAGCCGGCTGGTGCGCTTTGCACTGAAGAACGAGAACGGAAGGATTTCTGCGCGGCAGGAAAAGATTGTCTTCAGCTATCCGGGCACGATTGGCGACGGAACGCTGGCGCGCGGTCTTTCTTCGACGGCGGATGAGCGTGAGTTTGTTTTTACGGCGAGCAGTTTTGACAAGCCAACAGAGATTTACGAAGCCGACACACGAGCCCAGTCGGGCGAGAGCAATGCGACGAGCGAAGCGGGCAGCGATCCTATTCAGCAGCTCACGCATATTAATGACGGGGTGGCGCCGGTTTGGGGCAAGTCGGTTTCTGTGGAGTGGACGAATGAAGGCTTTCATCTGCAGGGGTGGTTGATTCTGCCCACGGAGTATGATCCGGCGAAGAAGTATCCGATGATTGTGGAGGTGCACGGCGGGCCGGCGTCGGCGATGATGGCGCGCTGGGGTGCGGGCGGACCGCTGAGCCCGGCGGCGTTTTCGGCGCTTGGCTATTTTGTGTTTCTGCCGAATCCGCGTGGCAGCTACGGGCGGGGTGAGCGGTTTACGGAGGCCAACCGAAAGGATTTTGGCTACGGCGACCTGCGCGACATTCTTGCCGGTATGGATTCCGTTACGGCGAAGTATCCGGTGGACGCGCACCGCATTGGCCTGACGGGCTGGAGCTATGGCGGATTTATGACGATGTTTGCGGTTACGCAGACGCAGCGTTTTCGCGCGGCTGTGGCGGGCGCGGGCATCTCGGACTGGCTGAGCTATTACGGCGAGAACTCGATCGACCAGTGGATGATTCCTTATTTTGGGGCCTCGGTGTATGACGCCCCGCAGGCGTATGCGAAGAGTTCGGCGATCGACTATATCAAGCAGGCGCACACGCCTACGCTGATCGTGGTGGGCGACCGCGATGGGGAATGTCCCGCGCCGCAGTCGTTCGAGTTCTGGCACGCGCTGCGCGATCTGCATGTGCCGACGCAATTCGTGGTGTACCCGAACGAGGGGCATGGATTTACGAATCCTGAGCATCAGCGCGACGTGCTGGAGCGCGCGGCGGAGTGGTTTGCGGCGTATATGCCGGCGGGGTCGTAAAACCGATCGGGGGCCGGGGCCCGACCGGACTTTTGGGTGATGCGGCGGCCGGGCCAAGTGAGGGCTCGTCCTGATACACTTTCTCCTTAGGTTAGGCAATTGCTTGCCCGTTCCCGGAGCTCCCGAAAAGGGGCTCCTGCGGTCGTTTTTCCGGTGGGGTTACTCTGCTCCGGAGGCAGACTGCCGAGCGGCGGGCGGCTCGAATTCAATCATTCTGACGGATCGGAAAGAACCGTTCCGCGGCGGATTTTGCGGAACGGGGAGGATTCATGCGGCGGTTTTTGACGCTCTTTTGTTTGTTAGGCCTGGCTCTGCCGGCTGGTGTTTCGATTTCCGGTTGCACGCGTAACCCGGCAGCGAATTATTGCAACGGAGTCGGCTATGGCTTGAAGATCGGGCAGGTAGCGAATATCACGCTCCAGCCGCAGATCGCGGGAATTTCGCTGGCGTACGGACAGACGACTCAGGCGCAGAGTCCCCAGGCGACCGATTGCAAGGGCTCTTCGGTTACTGTGTCCACCAATTCCTACACCTGGGGCACGACGAACAATCAGCTCGTGGATATTTCGCCGACCGGTTCGATTTGCGCCGGTACCTGGAATCGCAATACGGGCGGCGGCATTGCGAACTATACCTATTGCAATGCTCCGAACCCGATGCCTTCGACAAGTGGACTGCCGTACGGCATTGCTTACATCACGGCGACCGCAGACTCGGTGACCTCAAACCCGGTGGCTGTATACATACACGCGCCAGTGACGTCGGTGACGCTCGCCTTACCAGGGCAAACATCGACGACAGGGGGACAGTGTTTTTCGCAGACGCAGGTGGCGCAACTGGATGCGCAGGCGTGCTACGCGAACAACGGCACGCAGTATTTAATGTGCGCGCCATCGACGGTGACCTCTGCAAATTACGCCTGCCCGCTCGCTCCGGGAGTGACGTCGGTTCCGACGTGCGAATCATCGATCGGCACGATGAGCTTTACGGTTGGCACGTCATCGGTGGCGTCGATCAATGCCACGAATAACCAGATCACTGCGGAGCAGCCGGGCACGACGGCGATTACGGCTTCGATTGCCGGCTCCGGTTCTTCGGCCGGATATTTCTCCACCTGCCCGCCAGCCTCGATCGGGGTGACGCTGGCCAACGGATCGACGTCGGGCGTGGTGACGCAGGGCGTGGCGCAGAACCTGACGACGACGGTTCTGGATACGAAGGGCAATCCGATTTCGGGCCTTGCGCTGACTTACCAATCGACCAACCCGATCGACATCACGACCAGCAGCGGCGGCGCGATCAGCACGAATTTTCCGGGCGTCGCTTCGATTACCGCGATCTGCCAGCCGGGCACGTGCAATCCTGCGCCCATCAACCAGCTCGGCGCCAATGGCACGGGCCTTTCGCTGTCTTCGAACGCGGTGACTATTACCACGCCGGGCACGGCCAGCCAGTATGCATGGTTTGGCGCGCCGGGCAATTCGCAGTATTTTGTCCCGATTGAATTGCTGACGGGCACGGTGGGCTCGACGGTGCGGCTGCCGTATGTGCCGAACTCGATGATGATGGACCGCGGCGGCGACAGCCTGTACTTCGGTTCGGCGCGCGAACTGATGGCTTACAGCACGGCGACCAACTCCCTCGGCACGCAATCGACGGCGACGCCGGGCGTGGTGCTGGCGGTGGCGCCGGATAACTCGCGCGTGCTGGTCAACGATCAGGCGCGGCACCTGTTCTACATCTTCAACACGTCGGGCGGCAGCTCGACCTCGTTCCCGGGCATGGGCAACGCCGCCATGTGGACGCCGGATGGGCAGACGCTGTACATCACCGACAACGCCAATCTGAATACGCCTTCGAGCTGCAGTCCGGCGCCTACCAGTCCGATCACGGGTCACACCGATACGCTGTACGTTTACAACGTGAACACTGGCTGGAACACGTTTGCGTTGCCGCCGAGTCCGCTACCGACGGCTGTGCCATGCAGCGCCCAAGCGAACGAGTGGAATCCGACGATGACAATCCAGCAGACGCCGGCGGTGATTATTCCCAGCGTGGGCGCGTATGTGCGCGGCACGCCTACCAATGCATATACCTGGTGCCCGTCGGGGACCGTCGGCAATGCGTCGAGCATAACGTACTACCCGGAGGGCGACAGCAAGGCAGTGCAATCGGACGTGCTGGGGGCAACTCTGGATGGGGATCACATTCTTGGAGCGGCGTTTAATAGCGGAGGCACGATTGCGCTCTCCGACCTTGCAATCAGCATTCCGAGCACGCCGCTCCAGACGACAACCGGCAGCAGCGTGCAAGCTCCGGACGCATGCCCGGTGACGACAAACACCACAACGGGCGCGCAGACGCTGGGACCACTTTTAATAACGTCGTCGGAGAGCCCGGTGACGGTTTCAGGGGTTTCGGCGTCGGAAGTAAACCAGGTCGTCACAGGTTCCACGCCGATTTCGGCTTCGGGCGGCGCGGGCACGGGACTGGCGTTTATCACGTATAACGGAACAGCGACCGGCGCTTCGCTGCCGTACTATGTGCCGTCTTCGAGCGGCGCGGGCACGGTGAATTATGTGACGCTGACCGGCGCTTCGAACATTACGGGGCCGATTGCCGGCGTGTTCAGTCCGGACAACACGCTGTTCTTCGTCTCGACGGCGGGCGACAACGAGATTCACTACATCAAGATTCCGACGACGCTGAACTCGACGTCGACGCCGACCGATACGCAGCAGGTGAGCCCGAGCCTGCCCGGCTGCGATCCGAGCACCGACACGGGTTGCGCATTTACCGGCACACCGGGCACTGTTGTTCCGTCGACGGTGATCACGGTGAAACCGCGGTCGACTACGTAGACTGCGATTCGAACCTAACGGCAAAAGGCCGGCTGCTTGCCGGCCTTTTTGTATGAAGAGAGACAGTCTGTGTGCCTGGCAGTTCCAAGAACATCCCTCAGCGGCTAAAGCCGTGCCCTTTCAAGCCTCGTTCTAACCCTGCGCGCGCAAAGACTCTGCGTGCGCTGTGCACGATAGAATCGAACTATGATCAAGGGTGTTTCGTTCCTGCGTTCTGCGGGTAATCCCGAAGCCTACCAGCGTCTGACAGACTTTCTTGCCGCCGTGGGTTTTGCGCAGGGCAAGGGATGGAAGGATGGCGCGATTGAGGCGGCATCTTTTGCCATGCCCAATGTAATGCTTGAGCTGATCGACAGTCCGATGCCGGATTCGACCGGCTACCCATCCGATCTTTACATCGAAGTTACTTCGGTAGACGCGGCCTACCAGGCTGCCGATGCGTGGCTGCGCGCGCGTGAGGTTAATGGCGCCGAGTTGCGGCTTTCGGAGATTGAAGAGACGCACTGGAAATCGCGCATGTTCACCGCCGAGCCGGAGCGGGGATTCAAGATCAGCTTCTGGGCGTGGACCGATCCGCTGAAAGGCAAGCCGGCGGCCGTCGAGGGCGATCTCTCGGCCGAAGGAATGAAGTTTGCGATTGTGGTGGCGCGCTGGAACGCGGTGATCACCGACCGGCTGCTTGAAGGCGCGCTCGACGCACTGGTGCGCAGCGGCGCCATGCGCGCCGATATCGAGATTGTGCGCGTGCCGGGCGCGTGGGAGATTCCGAATGCAGCGCGCACGATTGCCAACCGCGGCAATGTTGGCGCGGTCGACGCGATTGTGACGCTCGGATGCCTATTGCGTGGGGAAACGGCGCACTACGAGGCCATCTACAACGAGGTTGCGCGGGGCATTGGCCAATCGCAGCAGGAGACTGGGATTCCGCACAGCTTTGGCGTGCTCACCTGCGAGACGCTGGAGCAGGCGCTCAACCGCGCGGGCATTAAGGCAGGCAACAAAGGATTTGAGGCGGCTACTGCAGCAATCGAGATGGTGAGCCTGCGGCGCAAACTGGCTGTGACGCAGCGGCAAGGCGGACGCGCTTGAGCGGGCAAAGAAAAGGCGGGGGACAGGGAAGCGGGCAACGATCGGGAGGCGGTCAGGCGCCAGGGCCACGCCGGAAGGCGCGGGAGCTGGCGATGCAGATGCTGTTCCAGCAGGATGTGGGCCGGCAGACCGCAGAACAAGTGCGCGCCACATTCTGGAAATCTGGCGACAAGGTGGAGGATGGCGTCCGCGGTTTTGCCGACGACCTGTTCCGCGTGGCCAACGAACACCAGGAAAAGATCGACGAGCTGATTTCGAGCCACTCGGAGAACTGGCGGCTGGAGCGCATGCCCGCCGTCGATCGCAACCTGCTGCGCATGGCGGTGGCGGAGATGATCGGCTTTCGGTCGACGCCGTTCCCCATCGTCATCAATGAGGCGCTGGAGATTGCGCGCCGTTACTCTGCGGCGGAGTCGATCAATTTTCTGAATGGCGTGCTGGATTCGGTGGCGCGGGGCCTGTTGCCGAAGTAGGCCAGAGCGCGCCACATTGCCTGGCCACATTGTCTAACTGGGCGGCTGCTTGAGCCGCTCAATCAGCCTGAGCGGATGGATGGGCTTGGCGAGCAGCTCGAATTCGTAACCCTGATTTTTTCCGCGCTGCAAGATCTCCGCGATGCCGGCCTGGCCGGAGAACAGCACGATGCGCGCCGCAGGCTGCGTTCTGCGAACGGCGATTGCCAGCTCTACGCCGTCCATGCGCGGCATCAGGACGTCGGAGAGCAGGTAATCGGGCTGAAAACTCGCCGCGGTTTCGAGAGCGGACCAACCATCGTATGCGGCGAGGGCGTGAAAGCCGGCCGATTCGAGAATTTCCGTGATGGTGTCGGCAATGATCTTTTGATCGTCGACCACGAGGACGCGCGGACGGCTCCGTTGCGTTTGTCCACCGTCGGAATCCTGGTGCGGAAACGGAAACGGAGGCCGGATAGGTTCGTTTGGAGCGACAAGGCAAGGAAACTCAAATTCGCACATGATTGGCAATCCTACTGGTTGGCTTCTTCCGGTGTTGTTTCGCGGACTGGTTTTGGAGACGCGAATGGAATGAAGATGGTGACGGTTGTGCCGCTAGAGCCCTCTTCGGTGCTGCTGACGACGTGGATATTGCCTCCGCGCGTTTCCACAAGCTGCCTGACAACCCAGAGACCGATACCGGTTCCCAGATCGCCTTTGGTTGTGAAGAATGGCTCGAAGACTTTGGACAGGTGCTCGGGATCGATACCGGAGCCGCTGTCCTGAATAACAGTTGCGATTCCCTTCCGGCCTTCCATGATGGCGAGGCGGGTGACGATGGAAAGTTTTCCTCCGCGGGGCATGGAGTCGATGGCGTTGGCGATTACGTTGGAAACCACCTGGAGCATTTCACCCTGGCTGACGAGGATCTTGTCGATATCGTTGAAGCGCACGTCGGTGGCAATGCCTGCATTAATGAGCTTGGAGTGATAGACGGTCAGCACGTTTTCGATTAGATCGTGGAAATAGAGCTCGACCGGCGCGCTGACGTCGCGGTAATAGCCGAGCGTCTGGCGCGCGATGTGCGAGACGCGCTCCAGCTCCTGCTCGGCGGTGACGAGAAAATGGTGGGCGCGGCTCTCGGCGGCGCAGGCCTGGCGGGCCAGAAAGATCAGGTTGATGAGCGATTCGAGGGGATTGTTGATTTCGTGGGCGATGGAAGCCGCCATGCGTCCGGTTGCGGAGAGCTTCTCGGATTGGATCAGGAGCCGTTCCATTCGCTTGCGGTCTGAGATATCGCGCGCGACCTTGGACGCTCCGATCACGCAACCGGCTTGGTCCTGAATCGGCGAAATGGTGAGGGAGACATCGATCGGCTCGCCGTCCTTGCGCAGGCGGACGGTTTCGTATTGCACCACGCGCTCTGCCTGGCGCACTTTGCGCAGGATTTCGTCTTCTTCGTCATGGCACTCCGGCGGAATGATGCGCTGGATGGGCTGGCCGATCATTTCTGCCGCGGCATAGCCGAAGAGCCGCTCGGCGCCAGCATTCCAGGTCTTCACGATGCCGTTCAGATCCTTGCTGACGATCGCATCCTCGGCGGAGTCGACGATGGCCGCGAGATGGTAGCGGCTTTGCTCGCTTTCGTGGCGATGAGTGACGTCGGTTGCGGCGCCGAACCATTCGGTGATCTCGCCTTCAGCGTCGATTAGCGGGACGGCGCGTGAAAGCGTCCAGCCCACGCTGCCGTCGGCGCGGCGAACCCGGTGCTCCAGCTCAAACATGCTGCGGGTGCGAATGGCATTGCGCACGGCGCGCAAGACCATCGGCTGATCGTCGGGCAGAATATACTTCTCGAGCCAATTGCGGTTTGGTTCCTGGGTGTCGGCCAAGAAGCCTGCCCCTTTGAGCTCGCGCATTTCGCTCCAGTCCGGGCTCACGCTGTAGGTCGAATAGGATGTTGCGGTGACGAGCGTGCGCAGGCGGCGTTCGCTCGCGCGGAGATTCACGCTTGCGGCAACTCTCTCTGTCACTTCGGTTGCGTGAAGGAAAATGCCATCCGTATCTCCTGCCGCGTTACGGATGGGCTGACAGACGAAGTCGAAGTAGCAATCCTCGGGCTGAGTGGCCGGGCCACGATTCAGACGCAGTTTCATCCCCGGACTGGTGTTTGTCTGCCCGCTGCGGTAAACATCGTCGAGCAGATCGCCGAAGCCCTGAGCACCCAGCTCGCACAGGCTTTCGGCAAAGGTCTTGCCCAGGAAATCGGAGGTGTCGCTGCGTCCCGTCATCCGGACGAAGTGCTGATTGATGTATGACCAGCGCAGCTCGGGCCCGGCAAGGAAACCGATGCCGGCGGGCGATTGGGCGAGCAGCTGGTGAAGCCGATTCCGTTCAGCTTCCGCCAGAATGCGCAGCCGCGCCTCACGCTCGGCCGCCTCGCGGCGCAGCTTGGCCAGACGGACGTGAGTGGCCACGCGAGCGCGCAGTTCGCGCTCGGCGCAGGGCTTAACCAGGTAATCGTCGGCGCCGCGTTCAAGGCCTTCCACCTGCAATTCTTCGCCGGCGTCCGCGGAGAGCAGAATGACGGGCGTGCCGTTCAGAATTGGATCGGTTCGGATGGCGCGGAGAAGCTCGAAGCCGTTCATCCCCGGCATCACCACCTCGGTGAGCACGAGCGCAGGCTGCAGAAAGCGCATCTCTTCGATGGCCTGCTTTGCATCCTCGGCCAATTGCACGCGGTATTCATTCTCAAGGAGGTGGCCAAGCCGGGCGCGCATCTCCGCGTCGTGGTCGACGATGAGTACGAGATCCTTAATGGTGATCAAGAGGGGCGCGGAAGCGATAAGAGCCGCGTTCTCATGCGCCGCCGATTGAGCCGGCTGCGCGCGGCCGAGATCACTCAGAGGCATGGGGGAGGCTCCGCTTCACGGCTCGTGCACACAGGTGACTGTATGCCGCCCGCAGGCAGCTAGAATGAAAACGCTAGAAAACAAATGCCAGGGGGCGCACACAACCGCGCACGATCAAGAACCCCAAGTCGCTGTAGCAGGAAAAGATGCGATCAACAGGCGAAGAGTTGCCTGCAAGGCGATCAAAGTTAAAGCGCGCGGCGAAAATGCACAACGGGCGCACATTGCGCCAGCATTGCGTCTTGGCCCGATCATCTATGGAGAGTTTATGACACAGACAGGTTCACAAATTCTGCGCAGGCTCGGCAATTCCGATCTTGACATTACTCCTATCGGTTTCGGCGCATGGGCCATCGGTGGTGGAGACTGGCAATACTCGTGGGGTCCACAGGACGACCAGGACTCGATCGCGGCGATTCACCGCGCTGTGGATCTGGGCATCAACTGGATCGATACCGCGGCGATCTATGGGCTGGGCCACTCGGAGGAAGTGGTGGCGCGCGCGCTTAAATCGGCGAGCCGCAAGCCGTATGTGTTTACCAAGTGCTCGCTGCGATGGCGCAAGGACAAGTCGATCTATAACTCGCTGAAGGCCGATTCAGTGGCCGAAGAGCTGGAGGCCTCGCTGCGACGGCTGCAGGTTGAGACGATCGATCTTTACCAGGTGCACTGGCCCAATCCGGAAGAGGAGATCGAAGAAGGCTGGGCGGCGCTCGAGAAACTGCGCCGGCAGGGCAAGATCCGCTGGATCGGGGTATCAAATTTCAATGTGGAACAGATGAAGCGCGCGCAGAAGATTGCGCCGATTACCAGCTTGCAGCCGCCCTACTCGATGCTGCGCCGGGCGATCGAGGCCGAGATTCTTCCGTATGCGCAGGCCAATCACATCGGAGTGATCAATTATTCGCCGATGCTGTCGGGAATGCTGACGGGCAAGATGACGGCTGAACGCATTGCCGGCATGCCGGCCGACGACTGGCGCCGGCGGAATCCTGAGTTTAATGAACCGCGGCTCGGCAGAAATCTGAAACTGGTGGAGTTGCTCAGGGAGATCGGGAATGCTCGCGGAGTGACGCCGGGCGTGGTGGCGATCGCGTGGACGCTGCATCATCCGGCAATCACAGCAGCCATTGTGGGCGGCCGCAACGCGCGGCAGGTTGAGGAGACGGCGCCTGCGCTTTCGTTCCGTCTGAGCGAGGAAGAGTACAGGCGTATCAACTCATTCCTCGATGCCAACCTGGCCTAAGCACAGGATGGCGAGTCCTGCTGGTGTAGTGAGTCATGCGGAATACCGATTTCCTCGAGGGCGGGGAAGCGAGGAATCCTTGGGATTGCCTCGCTCCCTGCCTCGCTCTGCGACATGATTGCCGGCACGCAGCTTAGACAAAAAGGACACCGATTCCCATTGCGCGGTTATCGGTACGATGTATGAATTCCTTATTTGGGTACCGGCGCTTCACTTCATCCCAGAATCGATAAACCTCTTTGGGCGGAGGCGAGAGAGCTACATCGTGGAAGGCGACAAGGCCGCCCGGTCGAACCAGCGGAGCATACATCTCGAAATCCTGCTTAACCCCGGTATAGGAGTGGTCTCCGTCAATGAAAAGAAAATCGAGCTTCTTTCCGTGCAGAGCCTTTGAAACCTTCGCCAAAGTTGCCGGATGATGTGAGTCCGCACGGAGCAAGGTGAGATTTTGCGCTTTGCGCAGAAACCTTTTGAAAACTGGGGTTTGAGCGATACGAACTAACCTGCCTTTCAGGGTCGCCGTGTAGTCGATGCTTATCACGGCCGCGCCTTCCAGCGAGGCTTGAGCGAAGACAAACAACGTGCCGCCACGATAGGTGCCAATCTCGAGCATACTTTGGCAGCGAAGATCCTTAACCAGTCTGACAAGTTCAATGAACTCCGAATATACCTGGTCCGGCTTGATCGCCGGGCATTCCATCGCGACGTTGATCAGGGTTTCGGGACTCGTGGACCCGTTGATTTTCCTTACCTTTTTCAACAGGAGCAAAATAGACAAAAAAACCCTCACCACCCTAGAGCCTCCATCTCCGCTTCAACTTACCGGTTTACTGAATCTCTAGTGTAGTGTGTCATGGAGAATGCCATTCACTCAAAATGCAGAGAACGCGAGCGATGCCTCTGATTGCGGTGCTCACTGCTTTGCTCTGTTCGAAACAAAGTTGGTTGAGTCTGCCGACCTGCGCGGGATGCGGGCGAGCCGGTTTCTCCAGCGAGGCAGTGGCGTAAATCACAGCAGCGGCGGACAGGCCGTCGGCCATGCGGAGCAGATGATGGGTTTCGGGCCACGGCGTCAGCAGGCCGGCGATCGCAAAGAAAAACCCTGGCGCAAGGCCAGGGCTTTTCGTGTCTCGATGCTGTTCCGCTACATTGCCGCTACGAAGTCGGGAACCATGACTGCCGCGTAATTCTGCAGCAGACCGGTCATGCGCGCTGCCATGCCGGTGTAGAGGGTCGCCGCGCGGTAGGCATTTACGCGAACACCCTCGCTGGCAGCCGTAAAGGCATATTGAGCCAGCGCGGCCA
>JASIJW010000489.1:0-7133 GCA_030050035.1 Acidobacteriaceae bacterium
CCCTTGGCCAGCCAGCGAATGCGGCTGGCCGAATGCCGGACCGAAACCGACCCGGCTCTTGACGGGGACTTCTTCCGGCTCCAGCTCAAGCAACCTGCGTTGCCGGCTCTGCCCAGTCAGAAAGCCCCCGCAATGCTTCCAGAAGTAGCCAGTGTACGGCAGGGTTGATTAATTTCAAAGGGCGGAAATGAAACAGCGGGCGGGCCAAGACGGTGAATTGTGGAAATGTAGTCGCGAATATTGTTGGAAAAACAGGGGGTTGTGGCAAAGAAACGGGGCCCTCTGGCGAGGGCCCCGGATGAGAATTGGAAATAACCTAGCGCCGGTCAGAAAGTGAAGTGGGCGCTCATGGTAATCATGCGATTGCTTCCGATGGTGTTGTAGACGGAGCCGAAGTTGGCCGCGTTATTGGGGCAGCCGGAACTGCCGACCGTATTCACCCCGGAAACGCAGGTGCGGACGCCGGCAGGGATATAAGTGGGAATGGTGGTGCCTTTGCCGGAACCGGTCGAGTAGGGCGACTGGTCGAGGTTCTGGAGTGCTGTTTGCTGATCGACCGAGTTGGGACTGGTCACGATCTGGCCGTAGTTGACGTAGTAGTACTCGCCCGGCTGGCAGTTGAGGTCGTTCGCGATGGCTGCCTGAGTGGCCGATGTCGAGCAGGCCGAGTTTTGGCGAATCTGGCCCTGGTTCATCGGCACGTCGAGGCTGGTGGTGTTAGTTACGTTGAACACGTTGAAGTCGTAGCGCAGGCCATACCGCTCGGTGATGTGGAACTCCTTGCGCAGAGAGAGATTGAGCTGCTTCTGCGGCGACTGGCGGAAGATGTTGCGCTGCGGAGGAGCGAAGTTGGTTTCGTAGATGTCCTGCGGGTCAGTGCCGGTGGAGACAGGTACGCCGTCGGTTCCGGGCTGGATGTAATCGATCTGGATCTGGCTGGGATCGATGGCGGGGATATAACTACCGCCGGTGCCGCGCATAGCGCCCTTATTGCCGGTGTAAGCAGATTTCGGGTTGGAGGGATTCTTGATGCCCAGCACGGGGTTCATGAGCTGGGGATAGTCGCCGAACTTGATGCTGCCGGCAGCGCCGTAGAACTCATAGAGCGAGTAAGGCTCGCCGCTCTGCGCGATGCCCGTGCCATTCAGGCTCCAGTTGTTGGTGAATTGCGCCGCGAGGGTGTGCGCTTTGGCCATGTTGGGCACGTTAACCTGGAAGTACGCGGTGACTACGTTAGTCCGGTCAAAGTCCGACGAGGCCCAGGAATCGCGCAGGTTGGTAGGATCGGTGCCGGTGAAGAACAGGCCAAGATCGCTCTGCTCGTCGAGTGTATGGCTCCAGGTGTAGCTGGCGCCAACCATGTAATTGCTCGACATCCGCTTGTCGAGGTGAGCCTGCAGAGCGTCGTAGGCGGAGTTGCCGGCGGTTTTGTAGAAAGAGGCGTTGGGGCTGAAACCGACGTAAGGCGCACGGAAGTCGGTGTTGCCGCCGTCCTCGGTGTTCCATGGCTCGCCAGCGATAGGAGCGTAGTCGCAGTATTTGGAGCCGCACTCGTTCTGGTTGAGGACCTCAAAGCCGTAGCTCGCGGTCTCGCCCCAGATGGGATTGGTGGAAGTGGCGATTCCCGGCGTATTGAAGGGGATTGGCACGACCGCATGGCGTCCGCGGTTGCCCACGTAACCTAGATCGACAACCGTGTTGGAGTTCGGCTGCCACTGGACGTCCAGCGCGTAGTTAATGGAGTAGGGCAGCGTGTTGGCGCGATCATAGGTGCCAAAGTTGAGTGTGTATGGGCAAAGCGTGTAACCCTCCTGGCTCTGCACGCCGCCGCAATTGGGTCCAAACGCGGCGTATTCACTGCCCGCGGCTGGTGAGCCAGTCATAGCATTGAGGGTGTTCTGGAGCGCAACGTTGATGGTTGCAGGATTGGAACTGGGCGGAGTATACGCAGGGCTCCCGGAGCTGGTGAGCGCCGCTCCCATCGTATCTTCGAGTGTTGAACCCTGGCCGGTGACATATGTGACGAGCGGAGCGGACTCCGTAACTCCAAAAGGACCGCCGTAACCGGAGCCTGCGGGTTGCGAAAGATAGGTGAAGTACTCGCCGCGATCGTAGTACATGCCACCGGCGCCGCGAACCACAAAGTTGGCGTGATTGCGCATCGGAATCCAAGCGAAACCGACACGCGGCGAAATGCCCCATTGACGGCCCGTGAGCGTGGACGCGCTTACGCCTGCGGTCGGATTCTGCTTGTTGTTGCCTGCAATGATGAATCCGGCGTTATTGACGCTAAATCCCGTGGTCGTGGTGCCGGTGACGCTGTAACGGGCTGGATCGAAGTTGAAGAAGTTGCCGTACTTCTCCGTCATGCCGCCGTGGTAGTCATAGCGGACGCCTAGAGTAATGCTGAGGTTGCTTCTGGCCTGCCATTTGTCCTGCACGTAGGTTGCCAGCTCATTGGTGCGATAGTAGCGGTTGGCGTTATTCCTGCCGGTGGACGGGTCGATGGACTCGATGACATTGGAGCTCGACACTTCGCCCTGCAGGAAATCCTCGAAGTTCTTTGTCTCAATCTGCTCAATGCCATTACGGTTGTTATCGATATTGAGTTGCGTATAGCTGTAACCGCCGCCGGCGACCAGGGTGTGATTGCCTTTGACAAAAATAACGTTGGTGGAAGGATTGATGCGGTTCTGGTAGAAGCCCATATCGGCAAAGGAGCTATAGGGGCCGACCTTCAGGCCGGGCGAATCAGGCTGGTTGCTGGCGAAGCTCTTCAGCAACAGGCCGGGCAAGCCGCCGGTGAAGAATGGTCCGCCCTGCGTGGGCAGCGTGGTTGACCCGTTTATTCCAAAATTTGCCGGACCGCTCCCGTTGGTGAGGGTTTGCTGGTAATTGCTGTACGAGGACTGGCGGAAAAAGCCCAGACGCTGCTCCCAGTTGAAACGCGGGCTGATCTGGATGGTGTTGTCGAGAGCCGCAACTTGCGCCCCGTTATTCTCGGTGACTGGGAATCCGCCGGTCTGCGAGAAGTCGTAGGGCACCGACACGGGATCGTTCTGGTAGTAGTACTTGGCCGAGACGCGGTCCCTGCTATTGACGTCCCAATCGACAGCCGCGTTGGCCTGGTCGGAGGTCATAACCGAGCTGCCGATGAGGGTAACGTTCGGCACGCCGAACTGGTACGGACCGGTGTTCTGCGCAGAAGGAATCAGATAACTGCCATCGGGCAGCTTGGCATTCATCAGCGCAGACGCGATGGGGTCAATTGTTTTTGAATAGGTGCCGCCGCCCTGGTAGCTTTCCGCCGCGGCATCGAGACCGGCCGCGGAACGGTCATCCGTAAGTCCCGAGGGAACCGTCATCTGCGAGAGGCCGGTGGACTGATCGGTAGAGGACATGCGCTGATAGGCGAGGAAGAAGAAGAGCTTGTCGCGCTTGATGGGGCCGCCGAGCGTGGCGCCAGTAGTCCAGCGGTTCAGGTAGGGATTCTGCAGAGAAAGCGGAAACGCGCCAATTCCCTGCTGGCTGAGCTGATACTGCTGGTTGAAGAAATAGGGAGCGGCATTCAAGTCGTTGTTGGCGATATTGCCGTAAACCTGTCCGTGCCATTCATTTGTGCCGGAGATCGTGTTGACGTCGATTTGTGCGCCGGCGGTTGCGCCTTGCTGCGCGTCATACATCGAGGTGTTCACGCGCAACTCGGAGATTGTCTCAGGCGCCGGTGACGGCAGGCTGTTGCCAATGGAGCCGTAGGGCGAAACGCCTTCAAGCGATGCGCCACCTACGGGACCGGCGCCGGCTGCAGAAGAAGCCGAGGTGCTGCCCGCGCCGATGTTGAAATTAAAACGCTGCGAAGTAAGGCCGCTCGAGGTCATGCCGTTGAAAAGATTGGTGACGTCGACGCCATTCACCTGCATGGTATTGGAAGTGGCGCGCTGGCCATTGGCCTGGATGTTCTGGTTGCCGAGCCCGGAGTTGGTGTTGAGGCCGCTGAGCAGCTCGGCATTTGTGCCCGGCGAGAACACGGCAAGCTGGGTAAAGCTGCCTGTGGCCAAGGGCGTGGCCGCGATCTGCTGCGTATCCATCGAAAAGCCGTTGGTGGCGTCGGTCACATTGAGCATTGGATTCGCGGTGACTTCTATCGACTGCGTGGTTGCCCCCACCTTGAGCGCGATGTCGACCGTGGTGGCCTGGGCTTCGTGAACGGTGATACCGGAAACCGTTTGTTTTTCGAAGCCCTGCTCGGCGACCGTGACGGTATAAGAGCCGATGGGCAGATTGAAGACCTGGTAGAACCCGCTCTTCTGCGTCGTGGTGGACTGCGCGAAGTTCGTAGCCGTGTTATTGACAGTGACCGTGGCGCCGGAGATCGCGGCTCCAGCTGGGTCGAGCACGGTGCCGTTAATGGAACCTAGTGTCTGTTGCGTCAACGCTGGCAGCGCGCATAGCACAATGGCGAGCGATGCGAGACAGCGCAGGGTAAATCCTCTCCAAGAAAGTCGCTTCATTCTGACCTCACGAGTAATTTGGATATCGGCGGTTGTTGTTTAACAACCGGCGGCACTGCGTCGGCGGCGCCTTGCGGATAGCGCTCGCCGGAATTGTGGCAGTTGCCACCGGGGTAAAGGTTTGGGGAGACCAAATACCTGCCAAACTGTCAAGTCGAGTTGATGAAGCTTGATGGACGGCAAAAGAGTAAAAGAACGTCCAAACGAAAGCTGGAATTTAATAATCTATGCTTCCAGTCTGCGACAACTACAGAGTATTTCCAAGTGAAAAATGGCACTCCGTACGAAGTTAGGACGCAATGCCTGTGGGAAGCGGGGTCATGGCAGAATTCTACGGATCATAGATAAAAACGTTGTAAAGAAATAACCACCGAGGGCGCTGGGGACGACAGGCGAAAAACGGAATCAGGCGGTGAAAACGTGGCGTACTGCACACCCAGTAAAATCAAAACAAGGCAGCCGTGGCACACCGCTTTCCGGGTGCTTCGGCGAAAGAGGCATATGCGTGTCTTCGCTTTCATTGCCGGTTTCTCGTGCCTGGGAATCGTGCTGCTCGACGCCTTCCAGACCATCATCCTGCCGCGGCGCGCGACGGGGCGGTTCCGGTTGACGCGGATCTTCTACATCATCACCTGGCGGCCGTGGGCGTATTTCACCCGCATGCTGCACAGACCACGCACGCGCGAGACGATATTCAGCTATTACGGGCCGCTCTCGCTGCTCGTGCTTCTGGTGGTGTGGGCATCGCTGCTGGTGCTGGGATTCGGGTTGCTTTACTACGCCTCCGGCAGCCCATTTAACGATATCCTGACGACGAAGCCGGGCTTCTACTCCGATCTGTATGTGAGCGGGACGACCCTCTTCACGCTGGGCATCGGCGACGAGGTCCCAAAGGTCCCGTGGGTGCGCTGGATGCTCATTTTGCAGGCGGGGCTCGGACTCGGATTCCTGGCCGAAGTCATCGGTTATTTTCCGGTGCTGTACGGCGCGTTTTCGAAACGCGAAGTGAGCATTGCGATGCTGGACGCGCGGGCTGGCTCGCCTCCGACGGCCGGCGAGCTGTTGCGGCGGCACGCGTATACGGGAGCGGACAAGGCGCTGACCGCGCTGCTGATGGAGTGGGAACGCTGGTCGGCTGAGCTGCTGGAAAGCCACATTTCATACCCGCTATTGTGCTACTTCCGCTCGCAGCATACCGACCAGAGCTGGCTGAGCGCGATGACAGCGGTGCTGGACGCCTCGGCTCTGATGATCGCCGGCGTGCAGGTGCAGGAGGCGCGGCAGGCGCAACTGACGTTTGCCATGGCGCGGCATGCGCTGGTGGATATATCTCAGATTCTCTCGCTCAAGCCGCTGAACGGCGCGCCCGACCGGTTGCCGCCGGAGCGGTATGAGCGATTGTTCAAAATGCTCTGCGACAGCGGCGTGAGCGTGTGCGAGGACGGCCACTCGCTGGAGCGGTTGGCCGAGCTCAGGGCGCTGTACGAAGGCTATGCGGAGACGCTGAGCCGGTATCTTTCGATGCCGCTGCCGCCATGGATCATCGAGCACCCGCAAAAGGATGACTGGCAGCGCGTGGCGAAGTCGCGCGGGGCAACGGACGTGGCCAGCGCGCTGAATGCCGTGACGGCCGAAGCCGAGCGCATGAGCAGCAATGTGGATCATCGTCACGATTTCTGAGTGGCGGCAACGATGATCTGAGAGCGAGTGCTCTTACTGCGGCGCGGGCCCAACCTCGGGCTGCGCTTCGATCGGGCCATCCAACTCCACGCGACGTGAATTCGCGCTCACGGTGACGGCGATGCCGCGTGCGAGATACGGCGCAATCACTTCGGGACGGCGCCAGTCGAGCGTCCAACCTCGTTCAATCGCCACGGCGTGATATTCCCCGGGCAAAACGTGCTCGAAGACAAAGCTGCCGTCGGAATCGCTCTGGTTCGGCAGCCATGCCGCGAAGCTCGCGCGCGGATCAGCCGGAACCAGCAGCACGAATACACCGCTCGCGGGCTTGCCATTGCGTTGAACATATCCGCTGACCGACGCGTTGGATATCGCGGCCATAACGGCCAGATCAAGCGGAGCGGAGCCGACCGAGATGTTAAACCCGTCTGCGGCTTTTCCATTGATCCTGAGCTGAACAACACCGAGACCTGCGGTGCCGCGCAACACTATCTGGTACGAGCCCGCCGGAACGTTGCTCATGCGGAAACTGCCATCGGCATTGACGCGCGAAAAGCCGGTGGGCTCCCCATCGCTCGAAATCAGAGAGAGGCTGGACGCCGAAAGACCTGGTCCGCCAGTAACAATCACCTTTCCGGTAATCACCGGATAAGGAGCCAGACTGGATGCATCGATGCTCAGATCACTTGAAGAGAGATCGATGGAACCGTGGCGCAAAGTATCGGGTCCGCCCCCCATCAACTGCAGGTCATACTGGCCCGGCGCCACGCCGGTCACAACCATCGTCATGGTTCCCCTGTCGGTTGGGTCTTGTTGAAGTCCTGAGGGCGGTCCTGAATTTATCAAACCGCCCATCCCGACAGGCTGCGAAAAACCGAAGATATTTTGCCGAAGCATCGGTACGGCAAATCCCATGGCTTCTTCCGGGCGCGGGATCTGAAT
>JASIJW010000490.1:0-3260 GCA_030050035.1 Acidobacteriaceae bacterium
CCTCGATCTCGCGCCCCACAAATTGGCTGCGATGCGCGCGCATCTTTTCTGCCGCCAACTGCCGCAGCACTGTCATTCGTTCTTCCACAGCCGCTGGAGCAACAGGGTTCGCCGCATGCAGGGCCCAGCCGGCCGTGCCCGGCCGCGGCGAAAAGGAGAACAGGTGCAGATAGCCGAAGGGCAGCGCCCGCACCACAGTTACCGTCTCCTCGAACTCCGCATCCGTCTCGCCCGGAAAGCCCACCATCACATCGGCGCCAAAGGTCATTTCCGGCCCGGCGGCCTGCGCCAGCGCCGCCACCTTTTCCGCGTAATGCCATGGGCGATAGCGCCGGTGCATGCGCCGCAACACAGCGTCTGAGCCTGATTGCAGCGGAAGATGCGCGTGCCGCGCGAGCCTCGTTCCGCCAAACTCCGCCATCAGCGCAATCAGCGCCGCGTCCCAATCCATCGGCTCAACCGAGCTGATCCGCAACCGCAGTAGCGCCGTCCGCTCCAGGATTTCGCGCACCAGCCCGGCAAATGTCGGTCGCTGTCCAACCCCGGCAAAACCTTCCCGTGCCCCATCCTTTCCGTTGTTTTTCGCGGAAAGGGTGGGAGAGTAAGACACTTCGCCAGCCAGATCACGCCCCCAGCGGCCAAGATTAATGCCCGAAAGCACCAGCTCCTTGCCCCCAGCCGCAACAAACCCTTCCACCTGCCGCATGATGCTTGCAGCGGGCAAACTCCTGGATGAACCACGAGTCTGAGGGATCACGCAGAAGGTGCAGCGGTTGCCGCATCCCTCCTGGATTTTGAGGTTGGGCCGCGTCTGTGCGCCGGGTAAGACCTGCGCCTCTTCAAGAAACGAGTGCGCAAAACGGTCGTCGACCCACACCGGACCAGCACCAGTCACTAGCGCGGCCACCGGAACCAGCTCCGCCGTGCCCGCTCGATCTCGCGGCGCCAGCGCCAGCACAATCTCCGGCGCCAGCGCCTTGTGGCTGTTGCCCACCACCGCGGCCACGCCGGCCATCCCCGCCAGTTCCTCGGGAGCGCGCTGCGCGTAGCAGCCCGTCACCACGATCTTTGCTTCCGGATTCACCCGGTGCGCCCGCCGGATAAACGCCCGCGCCGCGCGATCGGCTTCGGCCGTCACGCTGCACGTATTTACGATCACCACTTCGGCTTCAGAGCTTTGCCGCACGCAATGCCCGGCCGAAAGCAGCCGGCTGGCGATGGCCTCGCCATCCGCCCGCGCCGCCCGGCAACCGAAATTCTCGATGTGAAAACCCGTCATCTACTCCAGTTTATGGCTTCGCTCACACCGCGTGAGCCAGGCCCGCCACGACTTTAAATCCGGGGATTCCCCGGCAGCGCGTTCGCTGACTCCATGCTAGACTTGGCCCCAGAATCGGTTTGCCGGTGAGAAGTTAAGCGATGGAAAGAAAGATCACTGCGAAATTTCTTAAGGAAGTTTGGCTGGCGGGATGCATAGCGTACTTCCTCGCGGTCCCACTGCTGTGGTGGCGTGTTCGTGAAGCGCGGACGTTCGCAGAGGCTTCGCACGCAAATCTGCACCTTGGGCTTAGCTCTGCTGCGTGTTTTCTGTGGCTCGCCGCTGGTTTCTGGTTCGGATTCACCAAAAGACAATGACTCGCGATTGAAGCTACCGGTGGTTTGCCGCGAGCTTTATCATCCTGCAATGGAGCCAGCGCACGAGCCTGTTTTGACCAAAACTCCTGAACTCGACGACGTGCTTCAGGATCTGATCGACCGTGAGCCCATCTTCCATCGCCCCGAATGGGGCACAACTCGCGCCGGCTTCGAGCGCATGATGAGCGAAGAATTCTGGGAGACGGGAGCGTCGGGCGCTTGCTACAGCCGGCAGTTTGTGCTCGACGAACTCGAACGGCGCTTCTCGTCGCCTTATCAGGACACTTGGGAAGCCAATGGCTTCCATTGCCAGCAGCTTGCTCCGGATCTTTACCTGCTCACGTACTTATTGGTGCAAAACCGCAGCCGCAGGAGCCGCCGCGCAACCATCTGGCGGCACACCGCCGACGGCTGGAAGATCGTCTACCACCAGGGCACCCTGGTTCAAGAAGAATGAAAGGTGTTCGCGCAGAGTTTCCTGGTTGGTTGTGCCGCTCAAAATTGAGATTTCGATATACTGGTGGTTAGACCTAGTTAGAACTCCTGAAAATGCAATCTTCTGCACTCGCCAGCCTGCCAAGCCCGGTTCCAGCTACAGACACGAGCAGTGCGCGCCACATCTTCAGCTTCACCTATTTCACGCTTATCTGTTACATATCCATTGGCTTGCCGCTCGCGGTGCTGCCGCCGTTCGTGCACCTACGCATGGGTTACAGCGCCGTGCTGGCCGGCCTCATCATCAGCATCCAGTACATTGCCACGCTGGCCAGCCGTCCCTGGGCGGGGCGCATCAGCGACCATCTTGGCGCTAAAGTCGCCGTTCTGTGGGGCTTGGCTGCCTGCGCAGGCAGCGGCGCGCTGCTCGTGGCTGCGGCCGCGCTGCACCATCTGCACGCCGCCAGCTTCGCGGTGCTCGTCTTAAGCCGGCTGCTGCTGGGCACCGGCGAAAGCCTCAGTGCAACCGGCGCCACATTGTGGGGCATCGCCGCCACCGGCCCGCAGAACACCGCCAAAGTCATCGGCTACAACGGCATCAGCACCTATGGCGGCATGGCGCTGGGCGCGCCGCTCGGTGTGGTGCTCGATCAGCGCTGGGGCCTTTCAGCCATCGGCATCATCACCATTCTCATCTGCGGGTTCAGCCTGATTCTGGCCGCGCGCAAGGGCGCTGTGCTGGTTTCGCCCGGCGAGCATCTTCCCTTCACCCGCGTACTCGGCCGCGTGGCCCCGCACGGAGTAGGCCTTGCTCTGGGCGGCGTCAGCTATAGCGTGCTGGCCACCTTTGTCACCCTCTTTTACACCAGCCGTCACTGGCACGGCGCTGCGCTCTGCCTTACCGCCTTCGGCGTCACCTACATTATCGCTCGCGCGTTCTTCATCCACACCATCGACCTCTTTGGCGCGTTTCCCGTCGCCAAGGCGTCGCTGCTGGTCGAAGCCATCGGCACCGTCCTGCTCTGGCGCGCCGTTTCGCCGTGGATGGCCTTCTCCGGCGCTGCCATCTGCGGCTTCGGCCTGTCGCTGGTCTTTCCCGCGCTGGGCGTTGAAGCCGTCAAGCGCGTGCCGGAGTTCAACCGCGGCACCGCTCTCGGCGTCTACACGGCCTTCGCCGATGTCTCTTTCTT
>JASIJW010000060.1:0-3025 GCA_030050035.1 Acidobacteriaceae bacterium
CTGGCCGGCATCGGCGCGGGACTGGCGACGGCTGGCATTGTTTCGCTGTTTACGCGCGGCGCCGATGTGAGCATCGAAGCCGGCACGCAGGTGGAGATGGAACTGCAGCGGCCGTTAATCCTGCAGGAAGAAAACCTGGCCGCGGTCGGCGCGCCTGGCGCCGCGGCTCCGCTGGCGCCTTCGCCCGACCAGCCAAGGCCAATCGCCAAGCCAACGCATGCCAAGGTGCTGTGCCCGCCAGGAGGGCTCGGCTGCAACTGAGATGCAATCGAACGGAAATCCACCTCTACAGCGAGTAATCTAAAGAAGAGATGTCCACGCTTCCCGAAGAACCAGAGATCGACCCAGAGACCAACCAGTCACAAATCACAATCTCCACCGAAGAACCGGCGCAGATCGCATTGCCCAGGCCGGCTGCGGCGCCGCTGCCCGCCGCGAAATCCGGCAATTCGCTCGGCCTGTGGGTGCGGGATTTGGTGGTCTCGGCTGCTGCCTCCATCTTTATCATTCTGTTTCTCTATCAACCGGTTCGCGTGGAAGGCACCAGCATGCTGCCGCGGCTCGAAGACCGCGACCGGCTGTTTATCAACAAATTTGTTTACCATTTCGAAGCCATCGAGCGCGGCGATATCGTGGTATTTCACTATCCGCGCGACCCGGAGAAAAGCTACATCAAGCGGGTCATCGCCTTGCCCGGCGACCGCATCCGCATCGATCACGGCCAGGTGTGGCTCAACGGCCGGCCCCTCAGCGAAGACTACGTCCCGGAGGAATACCGCGATACCCGGTCAATGCCGGAAATGATCGTCCCGGATGACTGTTACTTCATGATGGGCGACCATCGCTCCATCTCCTCCGACAGCCGCGAATTCGGCCCCGTTGACCGTTCGCTGATCTACGGCAAAGCTGTGTTTGTCTACTGGCCCGCGCACGATGCCGGCGTGCTGCGCTGAATTGCGCTCCTCAAAAAAATGGCTGGACGCGATTGCGCCCAGCCCAAGTTGCCAAAACATTTCTAAAGCAGATGCCTATTCAAACCGCGGCATCTCAGCCTGCTCCGCTCTTTGTATTTCCCCGCGGTGCAGGCTGCAGGCCTACCACCGCGAGATCGTCAGGTTATCGAGGTACACCGTGTTCGACCCCGAATGGTTGCCGTCCACCTGGAAGTTCGTCAGCAGCGTCGACTGCCAGCCAAGCGAGAACTCTGACGGCACCGTAACGTTCAGCGGAGATTCCAGGCCGTCCAGCCACACCGAGTTGTAGGTTACGTTGCCCGAGTCGTCGCGCGAATAGCTGATCTGCACGTGGTGCCACGTGTTCGGCGTCCACTGGCTGGCGTTGCAGAAGGCGTGCGAATGTATCCATTGGTCATTGGGCTGCGTGGGAGTGCCGGCATTCTCCGTATAGTCCCAGGTTTGTGACCCGCCATCGCACTGGAAGCCATAAATAATGGTGTCTCCGTTAGAAGTCACCTGGCTCATGTCCAGCTCCAGGTTCAGGATGTTGCTCGCCGAGCTGGTGAGGTATACCCAGCCGTCATAGAAGAAATTCGACGGTCCTGGATCGTTGCCCCACGCCACGTTGTAGATCTCGCCGCCGTAGTTCGTAAAGCTGGTGTTGAACTGGCGGGCATTGCCGGTCAACGAGGGCTGGGACACGATCTCCATGCTGCCGCTCGAAGCTGAGCCGGTTGCCGGGTCATGATTCATTTGCCAGCTGCCGGTGTTCTGAATGTTCGACACGCTGATGGCATTCTGAGGCACGATCTCGTTCGCCGCAGAGTTCGAGTTGACCACAGTGACCGCCACCTGGGCGTAGCACGACGCGCCCGCGTTGCCCCAGCTCTTCACATAGAGGGTGTGCGCGCCGGCAGTCGTCGCAGCCTGCGAATTCAGCGCGGTTCCCGTAAGCGCCGCGGTCGTGGGGTTGGTATCGAGCGAGAAGCCGATAGAGGTCACTGGCTGGCCGGAGCAAGTCGTTGACGTGGCATTCACGTTGAACGGAGAGCCAACTACAGCTCCTGCAGTGGGACTGGTCACCGAGACCCCCGAATTACTCGGAGCCTGCTGCGCGGCGGCGCTTACGGATGTTGAACCCATGACGATCGCCAGAGCAGCGAGCAGTGTGACGGAAATGGAAGAATGTTTGATCAACTTCAATGGAAAATCCTTGGTGTAAATTGGCTAACTTGTGCGGCCAGTGGCCGAATCACTTGCGGCGCCGCGACAACTCGCGGCGCCCGCCTGCGCATCTACCTGAAAAGCAGGAAAGGGTCATTGCGCCCCGCGTTTGGGCGCGCAGTTTGGCCGGGCGAAGTTCTGTGTTAATATTTTTTGCATGTGCTTCGCTCCTTTCCGCTTTTCCTCAAAAGGCAAAAAGTTCTTCAGGGCGTGCCTCATCCGCGACCTTCGTGAATGAGGTCTGCAGGCGCTGAATTGCCAGGGGCTGTTTCTGAGCTGCCCGGCGCGATCTGCGCCTTGGGCGGCTGCTTTATCAACCTCTCGGCTCAGCCGCAGAGAGCTTGCTTTCTGCTCTCCGGACGAGCCGATTACGGCTCAGTGAAACGCGACCGAAGTATATCTGGTCGGGCTGGATTCCCTCGTATTCCGCTTCACTCTGACCGGCAGGTAACCAGTCAATGAATTGTGAATCACTATGAGGATCATTACACGATCCTCCCTGCCATACATCCCCCGACATGGGGATAGGGCGGCAACGGAGTCTGAACGTCGTGGATGCACTCAAAAATGTGCTGGACAGCACGTAAGGGATGAGCCGTGCTAACTCATGCCGAATCAATAGAGCAGTGACCCAAAACCGCTGCGATTCGCTCCAGAAGCCTGGCGAGTCAGTGAATCCCCGACAGCTAGGTATAGGGATTCAACTACAAATATGGGGCAAAGATAATTTAGGCAGACAGCGAAAAAAGCCCTCTTCCGGCGCCGCTCGCGTATTCGCGGCGCCGGTATCAGGCCCCGGAGGCAATCTCCGCTGCGCTACCAGCGCGAGATCGTCAGGTCATCCA
>JASIJW010000061.1:0-9909 GCA_030050035.1 Acidobacteriaceae bacterium
CACGGTTACACCGGAAACGGGATTGTTATTCGAGTCGGCGACCTCGACGATCAGTTGATTGGGGAACGTGGAACCGATGGCCGTGCTCTGGCCGCTGCCGGAGACGACGGTAATGGATGCAGGCGTCGGCTGCGATATGGAACAAGGGTTCGCAGGCGGCGTAAGGTACTCGAGCGCGGCGGGTGTGGCCGGCGGCGGATATTGAACAGGTGGCTCGATGGCGTAGATGAAGCCCGAGTCCGAATTTACCACCGGATAATCGAGCGCCGTGAGACTCGCCCCATTGCCGATCACAGTGGTGAGCGAGGGGCTGCCCGCGCACAACGGCGTAGTGACGCCGAGAGCACCGGAATTGTACGCACTCTCAGACAGCGCAATCTCCGTGGACACAGGATCGTAATTGAGCTGCACCCACGGGCCCTTTTCGCCATTCGGCCCGGCCATCGCAACGCTCGAGCTCAGCACCGTCTCCTGCAAAGCGGAATAGTTGTACTCAATCAGCTCTCCGGGCGCCTCAGGGTCGCTTGGGTTGAAGGCGAAGGCGTAGACCAGATTGTCTGCAGCGTTGATATCGGCACCACTGATGGCGTAGTAAGCCGCCACCGGGGAGATGGTCGAGACCGCGGCCGGAGGTATCACGATGTCAACGGTGTTGTAAGCTGTTCCGGGTTGCGTATTGTTGAAGAAGCTGAATCCCGAAACGGTGGTGTTGAGGACCGTTACCGGCGGCGTGCTGCTGGAGTACGTCGTAGAACTGGCTTTGGGATTTTCGTTGACCAGCGCCAGCTCCCCGTTGCCGTTGTCGAGCAGCGTACCTACGTTGAATGGAGTCGGGGAGGCGGTGCTCGAAGTCATGTAACCCGCCACGTGCACCGACTTGGCCAACATCGGGTCGTAAACAAAGAAGCCTGACGTCTGGTACGTGCCGGGCAATCCTTCAGTCGAGTCACTGAAATCGTTGATGTACACCAGGCGATCGCCGGTTGGGTCGATCACAATAGGACCGTAGGTTGCGGAATAGTCCAGAGTCTCAGTCGCCGGCGTGGGAGCCGAGGTCCACGGGGCCGTAGGAAGAACATAGAGCATATCGGGGTTGGCGCCGAACGAGTTCACGATATAGATGTTCTTCTGCACAAGATCCACGTTCATCTCGACGTATTCATTCGGAGCTGAAACCAACTGGACGGGCATCGCCTGTGTGCATTGCCCTGGAGTATTGGAAGGTGTTTCGTATCCGGCATACAGGTCGTTGCCGTAGATCATCGATACGTAGATTGTGTTGCTGGCGCCATCAAAGAAAACACCGCCCTGCGACACCGTCGATCCGCTCAGGCTGCTGAAGGCCTGGCAGCTCCCGTTGATTGTGCCGTTTTGCACCAGCGTGACGGAAGAATCGTTATTGAGTACCGCGTTCGTGGTTTGTCCGGATTCATTGTTGGAATTGATGGCGATCGGAGTCGCCGTTCCGCTGACCGTGCCGGGCACCGGTATCGTGCTCTGATTCACAGTAAACGAAACCGTGCTGCTCATGCTTGGTTCGTTCAGCGTATCTCCGGAGAAAGTGGCGTCGATGCTATAAGAGCCGGCCACAGTTTCTGTGAAGCTGCAGGCCGCCTGCCAGCTCCCAGCATTCAATTCCACAGACACGCTGGAGCACAGGGTGGTCGCAACCCCGTTGAATGTTGCGGTGAAGTTGACTGTCCCGGTTACGGCGCTGCTGTTGGTTGTGAGGGTAGCCGTCGCTGTGATGCTCGCTCCGGTTGTGGCCGGTGAGGGGCTGACGGCAAGCCCGAGCGACGTAGGCGAAGCCACAGTGAACTGGCCCTGCGCCACATTGCCAGCATCGCCGCTTGTTGAGTTCACTTCAATCGCGCTGATAGTGGTAAACCCACCTTCGGACAGGTTGCTCACCGTGCACGGGGAAGGACAGGAGATGGTCGTTGAACTCAGGCCCGGACCGGGCGGGGTTCCATCCTCCGTGTAGTAGATCGTATCTGCGCTGTTGCCGGCGGTAATTGTGAGGAGTGCAGAGGCCTGGGAAAAGCTCGGCGTCAGCGTCGGCGTCCACTGTGGCTTGTTGAGAAGCCACAGGTAGTTGTTTACCTGGTCTATCAGATAAGCGGCATGGTTGCTGGAATCGACGAAAAGATGGCCACCTGCAGGATAGGGCTGTCCGAAAATGGCGGGAAATGTTGCCGACAGCGTGACTGCCTGGGTACTGGCATCCCACAGCTTTATAAATCCACCGTCGGTCGCATCCGAGCCGGAGATCCATGCCTGATAGCTCGAGGTATCCGGCTCAATGTCGTAAATGTGTGGCGAGGATGCCGTTTGGGGCGAAGAGACTGTTCCGCCGAATGCGGGGATGGCTGTCGAGCTCAGGGTGTTATCGCCCACCGAAACGCTGTCCATGCCGGTGACCATCACCGCGTTGGAGTTGTTGTCGCTGGAATTGCCGTCGAAGTCGGTGATATAGAAGGCGCGGTTGGGAACATCGAGGGACGTGGTGAACGGCTGCCACGGATAAAGGAGGGGAGCCTCGCTCATGGAAGGCGAGAACGTGAAGATGTCAAAGGCGACGTAGTCGTCGACTGTCGAGTTATAGTAGTTGCCTCCAGCGACGAGAAGACTTCCCGATTGCGGGTCCGAAACGATGGAGTTGGCGTTGAAGGCGCCTGTCGGCAACGCCTGGCCAACCGCGCCAATTTGCGTTGTGCTCACGGTCAGCGCGCCGCCGGTACCGGGCGTTATGGTGTAAAGCAGTGGATAATCGCCGCCATATCCCTCTAACAGTACGCCCATGGCGTAGACGGTGTGGGTGGCCGTGTCCACGCTCAGCGATTCGATGGGCGCATCGAGAGCGGTGTACGTGCTGAGCACCTGGGGAGCGGCTCCTCCGCTCAGCGCCACGATGGTCGTCGAAGTGGGTCCCGCGGCGTAGACCTTGTTCAGGCCGGGGTCGACGGCAAGCAAGCTGAGTTGCTGATATCCGAGACTGGCGTGGTCCACTGATAACGTGTACGACGAGGGCTGGCCGGGGACGCCGTTGATGACGTACAGATTGCCGTCGGCCGAATTGCTCACATAGACAAGGTTCTGCGTCGGATCCAGGGCCAGCGTCAGCGTCGAGGTCGAGCCTCCGTTGTTCAGTCCCACCGGGATCGAGGCGAAGATGCGCTCACATCCCGGACAGACGTAGTTCGATCCGGTGTTGATGACGTTCACCGTGTTGACGCCGGAGACGAAGTAGAAATCACCCGTGTTGGGATTCAGAACCCCTTGCAGAGAGCCGAACTGAGCGCCGGAGCTTTGGGGAACGGGGATGCTGGAGAGCGTGAGAGTAGAGGGTCCGGCGACCAATGGATGGATGCGGCGGATGCGCTGGTTTTCCGAGTCGGCCATGTAGAGATTGCCGGCGGAATCGAGGACAAGCTGGTCCACACCGTTGACCTCGGCGCTCGTGCCCAGCCCGCCATCGCCGGAGTAGCCGGCCGTTCCTGTGCCGGCGAGGACGGTGATCGTACCGTCGGGCGTCACCTGTTCCACGTATGAGCTGTATTCGTCGGGGAGCTCGGCGGTAGAGATAAGAAAATCGCTGCTGCCGTTGATGGCGAGGCCCGAGGCGTCAAAGAAAGTGTTATTGGCTGACACGGCAGCCACGCCAGTAGTGATGTTCTCAATTTTGTCACTACCCGACATGTCCGGTGTGCCGAGCCAGTCATTCCCAACCTGGCCGGCAAGAATTCCGAACAGGTTCCCGCTCGTTGGGTTGCCGCTCGTGGGATCCACGGCCAGCGCGGTGTAGGCGAGGTTGAAGAGCTCCGAGGCGGTCAGAAGCGTCTCTGTAGTCCAGCCGCCCCCGCTTGCGGGGGAAAACTCGTCAACTTCGCCCGCCGGCACTCCGTCCTGGGAGCTCGTCAACAGGAAAGAGCTGACGTAGACGTTGCCGCTCGCATCGCACGCCACCGCGAGCGGATAGAGCGGGCCGCTGGGCAACGGCAGCGCGGAGAGAGTTCCACTGGAATCCACCTCGTCGACGGTTCCCGCGGTCGCGGTCTGGCCCGAGAATTGGGGAATGAACGGATCAATGCCATGCGAAGCAATGAACACGTTGCCGTTGCAGGCGGCGAGCGAGACCGGATAGGGCAGGAACGTCTCGGTCGGCGAAGACTGGGGCGGCGCGTAGCCGCATGTTCCCGGCGAGGTGGCCAGAATGCCGGCAAAAATGCTGGTCTGGTCGTTTTGCGTCTGCCACACCACGCAGTTGTTGGCGTCGGCGGTGTAGATAGTGGCGCCCGCACCGGAGCCGATGACGGCGACGCCGGTGGGCAATTGCAGACTGGATCCGCTTGCGTTCCCCACGAGCGACGGGCCCACGACGGTGGTGATGACGCCGGACTGGGCCGGTGCGGCGGAGGCGTAGCAAAAGGCGAGGAGGGTGGCGAAGACTGCGATTAAGTGACAAGGCACTGGCGGAGACGCCGCAGCGGTCCTGTGCCGGGGCTTCAAATAGCGAATTGTGGCTGGCCGTCTCCGCATCACCCTTCCTCCTCACCGCATCCTGCGCCGCATGGTGAAGGTCGCCTCAGCTACTGGAAGCTGAGGGTGACGGTGACGCTAACGGTCTGGCCGGCAGACACTTGGACCCGTTGAAATGCGGGCGGGCTCGTCTGGTCCGAGGCGGACGTCAGGTAATACCCATATGCGGTCCCTGAGATGGCATTGTTGCTGACGGCTGTCAGGCCGGGCTCAGTTTGAACTAAATCGATCGTGCCAGACTGACAAATCTCGCTAAATGTGGTTGCCCCCACAGTCGGACACGTCCCCCCCGGAGGGACCGGTGAGATGGTCGCGGAAAGAGTCAGTGTGCTAGGCGCATTTTCGGCGCCCAGACTTGTCCCCGAAGGCAGCGTACTCGTAGCAGGCACTATGCACGCGATATTTTCGGTGTTATTGGGTGCACAGGGTGCAGCTCCCGATTCCGATGCCAGGTAAATATTCCAACCGGTAACGGCTGCGTTGCCCGACAGCAGCATGACAAGCGTCTGCTGGCCAGTACCAGGCTCCCCCGTGGTTATGAGCGAGTTTTCAAAGTCTCGGTGCTCGGTAACGGTCCCATCAGGATTCTTCACTTCGATGATCCAGTGTCCGTGCACCTTGATCCCTTCGTGCGGCCCACCTGGCTTTCGTGCCGCCGCATTCCGCTCTTGCGCGTGTCCTGGCGCAGAAGCACTCCCAGTTTGTGCCGGCATCGCCGAACTGGCGACTGCCTTCGCCTTGACCGGCGAATCCGGCGCCGCGGCGGCTTGCCCGTGTACCGACGGAACCGCGAGGCACAATGAGCTCAGAACGGAGAGAACCAAGGCAAAAGGCGTTGAGCGCCGAAAGGGAGAAACTGCCCTCGAGTAATTCGGGGCGGGGAAGACTCGCATGGAAACGCTCCTTGACCGGTGCTTTATGGGTGGGGGTGGCACGGATCATGGAGAAGATAAGAGAGCTTTCACGGCGGGTCAATGGACCGAATCTGAATTGAATCTGAACTCTATCTGTACAAGCCAGATTTTTGATTCTGCATGACTTCTGCCGGAAGAATAGCCGCGAAGCCCGGGCCGTGGTATCGTTAATGCCACCTACATATTGTTGGCTGTTCCGTTGCTGTCTGGTGAGGGCCTTGCGCCATGGAGCGTTCGACGCACCTTTCCGGTTACCGCTTTGCCTCTTTTGCCCTTGACCTGAGGTCAGGTGATCTCAGCCGGAACGGAACGCGCATCCACCTTCAGGAAAAGCCATGCAGCTTGTTGACGGCTCTTCTCGAGCGTCCAGGGGAAGTCATCACACGCGGCGAGTTGAGGGAGCGTCTCTGGCCGGGAGACACTTTCGTCGATTTTGAAGACGGCCTGAACACCGCCATGCGCAAGCTGCGCGAGGCGTTGAACGACGATCCGCAGTCTCCCAAATTTATTGAAACCGTGCGGAGGCGCGGCTATCGTTTTCTGGCGACGGTGGAGCCGCTGGAGCAGAACGGCTACGCTCGAGACACCGAGAAGGCAGAAGCAAGTCCGGCGGATAAGAAAGGTGCCTCCTCCTCTGTTCCAACACAGTCGATTTCACTTCAACAATCCGGTACTAGGATTGCGAATCGAGCTAGGTCATTCGCGCGGCTGTTGAAACGGTCTTTTCTGATTGGCTGCCTTGCCGCAACCTGTGGCGCGGCCCTCTGGATTTGGCTGACCAGGAGCCACCCCGTCCTGTCGTTCAGCAGCCGCGATCCGATTCTGATCGCGGACTTCGACAATCAAACCGGCAACCCGAGGTTGGGTAATACCCTGAAGACGGCGCTGACTGCCAGCCTGGAACAGTCGCAATACGTTAGGATTTTCTCCAGTCTTGAGGTACAGGGTGCATTGCGCCTGATGAAGCGCAAGGAAGATGACCGTATCACACTGGCGGTGGCGCAAGAGATCTGCCAACGCGAAAACATTCCGGCGCTCATTGCGCCGGGCATCTCGCGAATAGGCCAGAGTTTTGTGCTTTCGGCACAGCTTTTCGATCCCTCTTCCGGCGCATTGCTACGCTCCTACTCGCAACGTGCGCAGGACGAAGATGCAATTCTTAACGCAGCGGATGTAATCTCCGCGGACATACGACGCGATCTGGGTGAATCGCGATACGACATCCATAAGTTCCACAGGCCTCTGCCACAGGTGACGACCGCCTCAATGAAGGCCCTCGAGAACTACGTGGACGGCGCCGAAATGTTTGACCACGGCAGAGCGGATGATGCAGTCCGGCTTTACCAGGCGGCAATCGCGATCGATCCCGGATTTGCCATGGCGCACAGCGACTTGGGATACGCCTACAACAGCTTCTACTTCAACCAGCCGAAGCTCGGAGAGCAGGAGTTCCGCACGGCGCTTGCGCTCTCAACGAGAACCACCGATCGCGAACGGTCGTGGATCGAAGTGCGCTATGCCGAAAGCACGGGTAGAGTCGATGATGCGCTTGATCTCTACCGATCCTATCTGCAGCACTATCCCGATGACTGGGTCGCACAGTATTCGTTCGCGCATTTGCTTCGTACGCACGGTCACGTCGCAGAAGCAATTGATATGTACCAGAGCTTTATCCGCAGTCATCCTGTCGACGCCGGAATCTCCATTGAACTGGCGACTGCGTATTCTGAACTCGGGCAGTGGCCGCAGTCGATTCAGGCTTACGAACGGGCTATCTCCCTCGATCCTCAGATGCTCTTCCTCGGAGATGTCGATCGCGAGTATGGAGTCACTCTGCTGAAGGCCGGACAGGAATCGAAGGCTGAGCAGGTATTCTCCGCCATGCTCGCGAATCCGGGCAGCTTCGCAGATGGAGAGAGGTCGCTGGCTTTTCTTGACCTGTATCACGGGCAATATGCAAGCGCGCGGCAACGACTCATGTTGGCGCTCGCGAGAACAAAGGCGGCCTTCTCAATTGCCCGCATTCGCTACATGTTGGCCTCGGTCGAAGACGGCGAGGGAAATCGGCAAGCACAGATCGCTCAACTGGACAGAATCTTGACGACATTCGATTCTCTCGGACCGAAAGCTGCCTATGGTTCTCTGCTTGGCCAGGCCTACGCTCGTGCGGGGGCAGTTGGCACCGCAAAGAAGATTCTCACCAAGATTGCACCAATTGTGAATGAACGGAGCGAGGACGAGGTGGCCTACATTGAAGTTCTCAAGGCTGAGGTAGCGTCTGGCGAGGGAGACTATGCAACAGCGCTTCAGTTTCTTAGGCCTCCTCAGGCGGATGATAAAGAATCAACCGCGGCAGTCGTATGTGAGTCGCTCGCCCACACTTACCAACAAATGGGAAAGTTCGACGAAGCGGCGAAGTGGTATCTGCAATTCTTGAACAACGGGAACTCGCACGCTATCGGCTGGGAGCCTCAGCAGCGCTTATTTGACGCGTACTATATGCTCGCGCTCGACTACGAACATAGCGGCGACCATAACCAGGCATTGAACATGTTGAATGCATTGCTTGACGCATGGAAGAAGGCCGACCCCAATCTACCTTTACTCAAGAAAGCCCGTCTTTCCCGGGTACAGATGCTGCGACCTGAAGGCTAGTTACAGCATGTTATCGAGCGGCGTTCCCTCATCCTAGTTATTAGTTGATAAGCGCGGTCTATGGACTGTGGCTATAAGCGGGCTTCTGTTCAGTAGCTGTTTCCGAACCCACACCTTATGGAACAGCCGGATCGATGCTCCAGCGACAATGGTCGGCCCGGTATATAACTGTGCGGCGACGGCTGTTGCTGCCGCGCATTGACGGAGCGCACGACATCCTCCCGTGCTGAGATGTACGACACAGCTACGTCAACCACAGTCAGTCCCACTGTAACGCCCCACCAATTTCGTGCGAATTCAGGGTCTAAAACCGCCTTGCTCGCCCCAACTCTCCCAATAGATGCCTCCTGTGTCCACTCGCTAGCCAAGTCACTGATTACCATCCTCGTCTGTGTAGATCACTGTCGGGCCAACATACTCCCAGCTTTGACTACTTGTGCCATCGGAATCAAGTTGACCGATCTTCCGGTCGAGACCGCTGCGCAGACCGGGCAAGGTCGACTGGCTGTTCGTCTTCAGCTGCGCCGCGCACAACCTGCTGCGCCTGCCCCCGCTACGCCGCAGCGAATTTCAACAAGTTCCTAGACGAGTGCAGCGAGTTGCCTCCAGGAAAAAAGCAGTGCCATTCCCACACAGTTGCCTTCTAAAAATTGAATTTCAGAGCAGCTTGACCGATCCGTTGATCCGCAGCCTTTTGGACATGGCCGAAATTTACATCATTGATGTTTCCGTCGACCGAGCCATTGGGATAAAACTGCGCGTGATTGAAGACGTTGAACATCTCAATTCGCAATTCCAACGATCGTTTCTCGCCGAGATTCGTTATTTTGTGCAGAGCCATATCGTAATTGTCGAGCCCCGGTCCATAGAACATCCGGCGCTTTGAATTTCCCTGCGTGCCCAAAGCGTTGGGAGTGAACGCAGCACTGTTGAAGTACGAATTGCCGTTACGCGGATTGCGGTTCAAGCGATAGCCACTGCCATCGTAGTTTGGCATATCGATGCTGGTGGAATTCACTCCGTTGTTCTGTACCTGGACAAGATAGTTGTCACCCTGGCTCGCGAACGTGACGGGAATGCCCGTTGCGAAGCGCGTAATTCCTGAGAGCTGCCATCCATCCACCCAACGATTGTCTTTACCGGACAATCCATCGACCGGCAGGTCGTAGTTATAGCTCGCGACGAAGTTGTGCTTGATGTCGAACGCCGAAGGTCCATCAAGCCGGTGGTAGTTATAGGGATCCACCTGCTCCTGGATGTTCGAAGTCTGATCGAGACTCTTGCCGTAGGTGTAACTGCCAAGAAAAGTCAGCGGGCCAGAGGTGTGCCGATAAGTCAGCTCCAAGGCGTTGTAATTGGAATTGCCCATGTTCTCGTAGTAGGCGTCGGTCCCGATCGTGTTCGGGAAGGGCGAGCGTGTTCCGTTGACCACCGTTCCGTCCGCCCGCGTATACACGCCGTTTTCGCCAAACGGTCCGCAGGTTGGCGTGCCTGGCGCGACATCCTCCGGTTGGCTCAGGCTGAGGCAGATAGATGGAACACCTGGGTTAGCGTCATGCACGGTAAGCAGATGACGCCCGAGCGATCCGATGTAGCCGGCACTCAGAACGCCGTTCGAGCCGATTTGTCGTTCGATGGTGAGGTTGTATTGCATGGCATAGGAGGTCTTGTTCTTGTACCACACACTGCCTGCGCCGCTGATCGGCGTGTACCGGGACCAGTCGACATTTGCATCTGGATGCTCGACGGAGACGGTATAGGGCGGGACCTGGACCGGGAACTGTTGAATGTACTGCGTTCC
>JASIJW010000491.1:0-6485 GCA_030050035.1 Acidobacteriaceae bacterium
TGATGCAGGATCCTGTGGCGCGACAGAAGCCCAGTCAAGCCCGAGTGGTCTTGCCTGCAATATGCTGCTCATCGGAGGGTAGGTACCCCTGAAAGACTATAGCCGACGTCTGCTGAAATTAGACAGGAAACCGAACCACCTCCGAGGAAAAATTCAAGTTTGGGCACTGAGGTTCCGTATGGTCGGTCGACGTGAAAGAGTTCTCCTGATCGGCGAAAAAGGGAGATATCGACAGGGCTGAACCGTAGTGATCTCGGCTCTCTGTGTTTGTGAGGCGCAGAGTCACTGGCATGCGAGTGTTCAGGAAGGGGAGCACCTCTAGTTCTCTATTGGCGCGTATAGGGCAATGCATTCATTGACACGCTTCTGTCCGGTTGGTCGGCTACTCGGTAATAACGACTTGGTAACCTCCGAGTTGGGCGGGAATACGTCCCTAGGGATTACTCCAGCCTTACAGCATGGGCAGTTCGTCACGGTGGCGCGCCGGGCGCAACCCTTCCACCAGAGATCGGGATTGGCGAGGTCGGCGGGCTTCACTCGCAGCAATGCATTTTTCCGAGCGGAGCGACGGAGAGCGCAGCATCGCTCGGATCTGAGGCAACATAATTCCCTGTTAAGCGCGAGAAATTCCCTGTCAAGTTTCACGCCTAGGGTACTCTTCGGATTGAAAAGTCCTTGCTGCCGTGTGGATTAGCGACATAAAGCCGCGAAGTCTCCCCGAAATTCGAGGAAATTCCCTGTATTTTTCCCTGTTAACGGGAATTTGATCCCGGAGAGCGGTTCGCTCCAGACTCCCTGCACCGCCATAGAGTCCTTAATTTCAGAGAATTCCTTTCAATTTGTCCAACACGCTTGAAATTCCGGGCAAATTGCCGCATTTCCAAGGGGAAAAGGACGACGGAGAGAATTCTCCCATTCGGCGTGACACCTGAAAAATCCAGCCAATTCTCTGAACCCGAATTCCCCGGATCCCTTTTGAATTCCGACCATCTCGGAGAAAAACGGGAGTTCCCCTACCTCTAGGTCACGAGAGGGCCGTTCAGGGACCCTATTCTCGGTTGTCTTTAGGTCGCCAAACAACAGCCCGAATCATCTCCCGGCGCTTTCGAGCTTAATTTCGAGGGGTTGACTCGAGAGCAAAAGACTTCTCGGAGCTGTTCACAAATTCGGAACTCTAGCTAAATCGCCGACCTCTGGAACCTGTACAGTCTCAACGAATCGGCTCGATTCCGGTACAGATTCAAAATGCCCCGAGTTATGCCTGACCCGTTTCTGCAGGCTTATCCTGCGCTGAGTGGCAGAAACAGGCTCAATGAGTGCTTTGGCTTGAAGTCAACTATTGAAAATTGGACCGCTGGACGCCGACTCACATAAGGCGAACGGTGGAAGGCCGTCCTATGTCTTGGATACCGCCATCGCTTCAATGGCGCCAACCAGACCTTGCATCCAGAAGGTAAAGTTGTGGCACTCAACCGCAGTGCAATTTGGAAGATCAAAAGTGCGAAAAGTTCTGGACACTACCACGAGAACAACAACGTGACACTGACATCTGCGAAGGCACCGGCAAGAGGAATAGCTTGGAATGGTATGTGAATCGCCAGCATCACTCCGGCGACTTTCTCAGCTTTGAGCCAATCATTGTTCCTTCCCAGTTTTGCAGCCGTACGCACATATGTGTGTGGTCGGCCACAGACCAAAGATTCTCTGCGTGCGCTAATTCGCGCATGGCTGATGGGCGTTTATATTGGATGCCTCATTGAAGGTGGATTGTGGATATACGAGATTCTTAATTCGGACGACATTCAAGCGAGCCTTCTGGCCTCGGCGCGGTTGATTTGAGCAATCATGCTGCCCTTTGGCTTCCCGTGCGGTTTGGCAGCGCCCAACAAGGAGGTGGTCAAAGGAGCCGCCATCTATGCGAGCAACAAGACCGTCGCTCAAACCTGCCAGCCCCGTCTGCAAACCTCATCATTCCTGAACTAGAGCATGCCAAGACAGCCATGCGTAAGGGCGTTTAGAAGCTCAACTGAAGCGACATCTGAATCTGCCGAGGGCTGCCGATGGTGTGCTTCACGATGCCCAGACCCGCGGGACAGTTGTAGAGCCCGCCGGGCTGCGGGTTAGTGCCGCACCCGGTGGGCAGCGCCGCCGACGTCGAGCCCACCGCGATGGGCACGTTGTTGAAGGCTTGGTTCTGGTTCACGTTGTTCTGCGGAATATCGAAGCTGGAGGTGTTGGTCAGGTTGTAGACGTCGAAGGTGTAGTGCAGCGTGTAGGGTTCGCGCACCAGGAGATCCTTGACCACCGAGGCATCGGCGCGCTTCTGCCACGCCTGTCGGAAGATGTTGCGGTCGCCGGAGGAGAAATCTGTTTCGAAATCGTCTCCGGCCGGAACGCCCATGCTGCCCGGTTGAATGATCGGAATCTGGAAGCATTGGGGATTGAGCGCGGCATCTTTGGCGTTGGGATTGTTTGGGTCGTAAAAGGCGCCGCTGCTTCCTGTGAGCGCGCTCTTGCGAGTGCATCCGGGAGCGAGGGGAAGGATGGGATTGGTGATGCCGTTGAAGGTGCTGTAGTAGATGCTGCCGACGGCGCCGGAGTAGTCGATGACGCTGTAGGGCTGGCCACTTTGAACGACAGCGACGCCGTGAAGGGCCCAGCCATTGGCGAGCTTGCCCGCCAGTGTGGCTTTGCTGTAGAAGTCAGGCACGGTGAAGCCATAGGTGAAGTTGATAACGTGGGTACGGTCGAAGTCGGCCGAGCCGTAGCCGCTTCGCAGATTCTTGGGATTATTGCCATTGTAGAAGAGGCCCATGCCGCTCTGCTCATCGGTGGCGTGCGAGTAGGTGTAGGAGACGCCAGTCTGGAAGCCGTGGCTGAGGCGTTTCTCGAGATGCGTTTCGAGGGCGTGATAGGCGCCGATACCGGCCGCGGTGTAGGACTCCGACTCCGACGAGTAGCCGATGTACGGAACGCGGAGATCCACGTTGCCGCCTTCGTAGTTGTTCAACATGGTGCCGTAAGAACAGTTGGTTTCCGTCGGATCGTTGACGCACTCCGGAAGATAGGTGTTAGGGTCAAGCACCGTGTAGCCGTAGCTGAAGTACTGGGTTGCAATACCACCGGGATGCGTGGGATTAGTCTGCGTCGCGATCTGCGCCTGATTGAACGGCACGGGAATGACCTGGTGACGGTCGAGATTGCCCACGTAGCCGATCTCGAACATGATGTCGTTGCGCGGCTGGTACTGGATGTTGAAGGTGAAGTTGATGCTGTAGGGCAGCTTGTTGGTGGGGTTATAGACGCCGAGGGTGTACGGCTGGCCGGCGTTGTTACTGTTGACTGTGCCGTCGATAATCGCCGCTGCGTTGGGCAGGTAGTTGGCGATATCGGAGGCTTTGGGACTCGAGGGCGGCGCAGAAACCGACGTGCCCCACGGAGTGGCAAGGTTGTAAGTCGAGTTGTCGACTGTTCCCGTGATTCCGTTGCCGCCGCAGATGGGAATGTAATAGAGGTAGAGATACGTCGGATTGGCGCTGTTGTACGACGAGCTGTAAGGGCAATGCTGCTGGCTCACGAACGGTTCCGTCTGCACATTGCCGAAAGGTCCGCCATTGACCTCGCCGGCCGCGTAGCCAGGCGAGAGATAGGTGAAAAGCTCGCCGCGATCGTAGTAGAAGCCGCTGCCGCCGCGAACCACCAGCTTGGAATGGAACATCGAGGGCTGCCAAGCAAAGCCCAGGCGCGGAGCGATGCCCCACTGGCGACCAGTCAGCGTGGTCTTGCTGATGCCCCGGGTGCCGTTCACGTTATTGCCGGCGATGATGAAGCCGGAGTGGCCAGAGACGATCTGATCAGCCGAATCGCAATACGCGTAGGCATTGGGATCGCTGCTGCTGGGGCTGCAGGTGTCCGGGTTGGTGCCGGGATCGAAGTTAAAGATATTTCCGTTCTTCTCCGTCAGTCCGCCATTCCAGTCATAGCGCACGCCGGCGGTGATATTCAGCATTGAAGTGAGCTGAAACTTGTCCTCTAGGAAGAGTCCGGTCTGGTTGGCGCGGTAATAGCGATTGGCATTGCCCTGCAGGTATGTCGACGCGGTGAAATTCTGCGTGGAGTAGGGTGTGACCCAGTTGTTTGCGAAGGTCACGAAGTCCGGCGTGGCCACCATGCCCGTACCGGTGCGCTTGTCGCGGACGTTGAGCTGCGTGTACGACCAGCTGCCGCCGAAGCTGAAAGAGTGACGACCCTTCGTCCAGTTCGCGGCGGCGGAGGGCATGATGCGGTTCTGGAAGACGCCGGTGTTCGAGGCCTGGTACATGGCACTGGGGCCGATGGAGAGCGCGGGCGCGGTGAGGCCGTAGAGTGGGCCGTTCGGATTGTCGTATGCGTCGCCAATGGCGTCGTTGATTGTCACGCCGGGGAAGTAATTGCCGAACGCCGTACCCATGCCGACCTGTCCGGGAGTGAAGGGCTGATCGTTGGTGGCGTAGGCTTTTTCGCGCAGAAAGCCGACGGTCTCAGAAATGCTCAGACTGCTGCCGATGGTCTGCACATTATTGAGGGAGCCCACCTGCGAACCCGTGTCCATGTGCGCATCGAAGCCGGGCACGTTGGAGTAGGCGTACGGCGAGACGCTGGGATCGTGCTGGTAGTAATACTTTGCCGCGAGCACGTCTTTGGGGCTAATGTTCCAATCGAGGTCGGCAACAGCCTGATCGGAGGTGAAGCGTGCCGTTCCCGGTAGGAATGCGTTGTACGGCGAAAAGACATTGGGACTGCCGGGAGCGTTCTGGTTGGGGATGAGCCACTTGCCCGGCTCGCCAGGCAGCGACGGCGCGTTGAACAGCGCCATGGCGACCGGGTTCGAAGCCCAGTCCGAGCCGTTGACCGTTACGCCGGAGATGCCTTCGCTGGTGATCCAGTTGTTGTTAGCAATGTCGGTGAGGCCGGCGGCGCTGCGGTTGGTGTCGCTCAGGCCAGGCGGAACGACGAGAAGCTCGTCGCCGGTTTCCTGGTCGGAGATGTGCAGGTGCTGGTAGCTGGCAAATCCGAAGAGCTTGTCTTTGACTAGCGCCCCGCCCAGAGCGCCGCCGGCTGTGTAACGGTGAAGTTGAGGGTTCTTATCGGCGGCGGGAATATTGTCGTCCTTCTTGAAAAAAAACGGCGCGGCATTGAGCCAGTTGGTGCCGTGGTGCACATAGGCAGTACCGTGCAACTCGTTGGTGCCTGACTTTGTGCTCATGTCGATGTGCGCGCCGCTGTCGGAGCCCTGTTGCGCGTCGTACATGGAGGCATTGACGCGAACCTCGGTAATGGACTCAGGCGCGGGCGTAGGAATGGCGTTGCCGATGGCCAGATACACTGAAGCCGCACTGGGAACCACGCCGCCGGCGGCGTTGTTCGCCTGGCCGGTGTTGTTGACGATGCGGAAGGATTCGACCTGGCTGGTGCTCTTGCCGTTGAAAAGGTTGCTGGCGTCCACGCCGTTCAGCAGGAATGCGTTGGAGGTATCGCGCTGGCCATTGGCCCAGATGGGAGCGTTGCCCAAGCCGGAATTTGCGCCGGTGCCGCCGGGCAGCTCAGCGTCGACGCCGGGCGAAAGGATCGCCAGCCCCGTGAAACTGCCGGTCGGCAAGGGCACGGAGTCGATCTGCTGGGTTTCCATCACGTAGCCGTTGGTCGTGTCCACGGCGTTCATTAGCGGTGCTGCCTGCACTTCGACAGTGGTGGTGGTCTCGCCCACCTTGAGTGAAGCGCCGACTGTAGCTGTGCGGTCTGCCTGCACGGTGATGTGCGGCGTCTTCTGCACTTGATACCCGGCAGCCACATATGTGATGGTGTACGTGCCGATGGGCAAGTTCACGAACGAGTACTCGCCGGTGCCATTGGTCCTGGCTGTGCGGGTGAGCGAGGTTTGTTCGTCCGTGGCCGTCACCGTCGCGTTGGGGATAACACCACCGGAAGCGTCGGTGACGACACCGGTGATGCCGCCGAGCGTCTGCTGGGCAAAAAGCGCGCTGCAAAACAGCGCAGTGGCTGCCACGATCGTGAACAGCCGCATCAGGAGCGAAGAGTAACTGCGATACGTACACATCGGCGGGCAGGCCTCCAAAATAGAAAAATCTCTATCATGCATTGCGCACAGAGATGAAAGCTGTTGCAGATGACCCGGTTTTGTGTTTCCCGCAGAAGTTTGGGAGAATGTCAGACCAAATCTTCCTCCGCCACGCATCGTCGGCAGCGGAAGAGTGATTCAAGAACCGAAGCGGAATAAGGCTTGCGCTTCGCGAACGACCCAGGATGCAAGGTGATTGCAGAATAACGATTTTTAGATAAAGTTCTCGTAAAAAACGTGACGGCGGCAACGTTCGCGGTGAGCGCTGCCGGCATTTGAATCAAGAGCTTGAACGATAGGGACGTGCGACCCGTAATTGCAGACCGCTTTTTCACAATCGAAAGTTGCGATCGCGGGCAGCGGAGCG
>JASIJW010000492.1:0-8231 GCA_030050035.1 Acidobacteriaceae bacterium
CTCGAGCGGATCGATCACGGGAGCGGGGACGGATGCGTGCACGGTGACGCTGAATGCGGCCGCCGGTAGTGGTGGCCAGGTGGTGAGCCTGTCGAGCAGTGTAACTGCAGTGACGGTGCCGTCCTCGGTGACAGTCGCGGCAGGAGCCACCACGGCCAGCTTCACGGCCACAGTATCGGCAGTGAGCACGGCCGAGACGGCGACGCTGACCGCATCATCGGGCGGCGGAACCCAGACCTACGCGATTAGCCTGGGGGCGACGGCGCAGCCGGCCCTGAGCAGGCTTAGCTGCTCGAGCGGATCGATCACGGGAGCGGGGACGGATGCGTGCACGGTGACGCTGAACGCGGCGGCCGGTAGTGGCGGCCAGGTGGTGAGCCTGTCGAGCAGTGTAACTGCAGTGACGGTGCCGTCCTCGGTGACAGTTGCGGCAGGAGCCACCACGGCCAGCTTCACGGCCACAGTGTCGGCAGTGAGCACGGCCGAGACGGCGACGCTGACCGCCTCATCGGGCGGCGGAACCCAAGCCTACACGATTAGCCTGGGGGCGACGGGGTCGGCTGCCTCTTATGAGGTAAACCTTACCTGGGATGAGCCGACGGATTCGACGGATCCGGTAACTAGCTACGACATTTATCGCACCATCACCGGCAGCTCGTCTTACCAACTGCTGAACTCCTCGACTTCAACCTCCTATACCGACACGACTGTTGCGAACAACACCTCGTACACTTATTACGTCGAGAGTGTCGATGCCCAAGGCAACCAAAGTGCACCTTCGAACACCTTTAGTGTTTCGATCCCGTAGTACTCGATTCAATCGGAAGTGCGACTGCTGAACCTGTTTTCTTGATGAGCCCGTCTGGGTCTTGAACAGGTTGCTGAAAAGTCACTGCAACTCAGAATTAAACCCAGTCGGCCTTGGGGCAGGCAGCGACTGGGCTGTGTAGCGGAAAGTTTCGGTGTTCCGAGGCCGATCAGTAAGTTAACGTAAATAGCGATCTACAGCGTCGGCAAGCATTTTCGCGACTTCAAATCTAGGGCGCATGATTCTCGGATCACCTTGGACAAAATAGCGCGGATACCGAGCTTGCGTGCCACCTCGATATCGGAGATCGAGTCTCCGATCATTACGCTGTTGAGAGCGCTCGCATCAGGAATGCGGTGAAATGCCTTATAAAACAGCCCAGGTTTTTCGCTTTCGACACTCGCATTGATTCTCGTCATGAGGACAGTAATAGATGGCGGTTATCTTTGCTCCATAACTTGCCAAGTGCTTTTGCAGCCGATTTCGCAACTTGTCTACCTATGCGCACGTGTAAAGGTCGAGAGCAATTCCGCGTTGGTTGGAAACGACAATACGCGACGTCCAGAACGATTCAGAGTAGCAATGGCGGTCTCGACTCCAGAAAGAATGTCGAATCCGTTCCAGCAATCTACGTATTCACCCTCCGGGCTCTTGCGATTGATAACCACGTCACGATCGAGGAACACATAACTCACATGCCGCAAGAAGGTGTTTAGTTGGCCCTGCGAAAATTGAAGTCTACGAAGGGCCTGCCCTCCAGCAGCACGCCTGTCGAGTGACAGGCATGATACTGATCAATATTGCGTTAGCGCAATTTGCGGATCAACCGCCTCAAAGATCACGCTCTAGAAAAACATTCTCGAGATCGAGCTTTTTACATTGCGGTGGATCTTTTTACAAGGTGCTTGGTAAAAATTACGGGCCACCTTTTTGGTGATCAAACATTACACGGTGCTTTGCGTTGGCATGCAGCATGCACTAAGAAAACGGGAGCCCCGGGTCACTCATCCCTCGGCTTGAACGCACACTGACGCGATTTCATGCATCGGTCAGGAGACGGCTGCGCCGGCAATTCTCCTCTAAATCTGCGATTCGCCCCAGTCTCAGGGAAAACCTGACCAAGGAGCTTCTATGCGCTGTTTCTGCCCGGCGTAGCTACGCGTCGGCAATCCTCCTCTAAATCTGCGATTCACCCCAGTCTCAGGGAAAACCTGACCAAGGAGTTTCTATGCGTTGTTTCTTCCCGGCATCTAAGTGCGCCGTTTCATGTCCTTGCGTCCTTCTTTTCCTCGGAGTTATCGCATGCGTAACTGCGTCGTTTGCAGCCTCTTCTTCTTCCGTGCCGGAATTACAACTGAGCACAAAGGACCTGAGTTTTGGAAGCGTGAACTTGAATGTGGCTTCTGCACCGCAGTCGGTGACCCTCACTTCGTCAGGAACTGCCCCGCTGACTATCAGGACCGTAACTCTGGCAGGATCAGAATTCAGCATGTCGGGACCTGCTCTTCCAGTGACATTGAATCCAGGTCAGACAGCCACTTTCACCGTGATCTTTGATCCAACTGTAACCGGGAGATCGACCGGCAGCATCAAGATCGTCGACAATGCCTCATCGAGAACGAAAACAATCACGTTGAGCGGGAGCGGGGAAGCTGCAACGGGAGTACTCAGTGGACTAACCTGCAGCCAAGCTTTAATTACGGGATCGGGCAGCGACTTATGCACGGTGACGCTGAACGCGGCGGCCGGTAGTGGCGGCCAGGTGGTGAGCCTGTCGAGCAGCGTAACTGCAGTGACGGTGCCGTCCTCGGTGACAGTCGCGGCAGGAGCCACCACGGCCAGCTTCACGGCCACAGTATCGGCAGTGAGCACGGCCGAGACGGCGACGCTGACCGCATCATCGGGCGGTGGAACCCAAGCCTACACGATTAGCCTGGGGGCGACGGCGCAGCCGGCCCTGAGCGGGCTTAGCTGCTCGAGCGGATCGATTACGGGAGCGGGGACGGATGCGTGCACGGTGACGCTGAACGCGGCGGCCGGTAGTGGCGGCCAGGTGGTGAGCCTGTCGAGCAGCGTAACTGCAGTGACGGTGCCGTCCTCGGTGACAGTCGCGGCAGGAGCCACCACGGCCAGTTTCACGGCCACAGTATCGGCAGTGAGCACGGCCGAGACGGCGACGCTGACCGCCTCATCGGGCGGCGGAACCCAAGCCTACACCATTAGCCTGAGCGCGACGGGGTCGGCTGCCTCTTATGAGGTGGACCTTACCTGGGATGCGCCGGTCGCTTCTTCCGATCCGGTCGAAGGCTATAACATTTATCGTGCAGTTAGCGGAAGTTCCACATACGAATTGCTGAACTCTTCGACCGAAGCCTCAACTACCTATACCGACACAACTGTTGCGAATAACACCTCGTACACTTATTACGTCGAGAGTGTCGATGCTTCCGGCAATCAGAGCGCACCATCGAATGTGTTCAGCGTGACAATTCCTTAAAGAAACCAAGAACCTCCAATCGTTTCTGTGCTGCGCCTGCTGAAAAGCGGTTCAGCACAGACGCATCAGCTGTTGTCCCCTGGATCGCTTGGCTTGTAATGGAAAAAGTATTCATCGCGCGGCGGCCTCTATCTGCAAACAGCGGTCGCCTTGTACGTCTATGGCCATCGATTTCAACTGCGGCCGCAGCACTTTGCCATGGCTGTTCTTGGGCAGGCTCTCGAGCACGACAACGTCTCTGGGGATCAGCGTGCGGTTCAGACTGGCTTTGCAGAAGGCGCGCACCCGCTCGGCGACTTCGTCGGAGGGTTCCTGCCGAGGCACGACGAAAGCGCGCGCAGCTTCGCCTAGCACATTGTCGGGCACAGCGATCACCGCGGCTTCCAACAGTTCCTCGCATTCCAGCAGCCGGTCTTCAATTTGCCGGCAACTGATTCGCGTGCCACCGCATTTGACGAACTCCCGCGCCCGGTCCACGACATAAAGAAACCCATCCCTGTCCATGGTGGCCAGGTCGCCGGTGTAGAGCTTGCCGTTTCGAAACGTAGCTGCAGTTTCCTCCGGCGCACGCCAGTAGCCGCGCGCCACATTATCGCCCTCGGCCACAATCTCGCCGATTTCACCAGGCATTGCCTCTTCTCCCGAGGTATTGATAATGCTCAACCGGATACCGGGGATTGCCTTGCCGATGGAGCCGGGTTTTGTTGCCAGCATCTCCGGCGACAGGCAGGCTAGCTGGGCAGTCGCTTCAGTCTGGCCATACATGATGAAGATGCGAGCGTGCGGCAGCGTCTCGTGGAGTTGGTGCACAAACGAAGACGCCAAGTGGCCGCCGGCCTGCAGCAACGTGCGCAGATGGGGAAGGCGCTTGCGTCGCAGGTTAGAGTTGCGCAGGAGAATCTGATAATGGCTGGGCAGGCCGGCAAAACTGGTGCACCGTTGTTGCGCCATGTTTTCGAGCACAACGTCTGGATAAGTGAACCGGTTGTCCAGCACCAGCCTGGCGCCCACCTGCAGGTAGGTGTGAAGCAGAGAAACGCCGAAGCAATAGTGGAAGGGCAGCACCGTCATCATGCGCTCATGTTCGCTCAAATGCAGCGCGGCAATGATGGATCTGGTATTGGCAATGATGTTGCCGTGAGAGACCATGACGCCGCACGGTTTCCCGGTGGATCCCGAGGTGAACATCAGGGCTGCCAGGTCCTGGGGCAGATCCGTTTCAGCTGGGACAGAGGACCGCGCATTGCCGGCCGGCGCCTGGGCAAACTGAAACCATCCGTGTCTGCCAGGGGGATCTTCGCAAAAGACCGTGACGGCTGTACTGGCCAGCGTTTCACCGTACCTAGCCAAGAGCGATAGGTGTACGAAGGCTGCGCGCGGCACGGTGGTTTCGATGTAGTATTTCAGTTCCTCGGCCGAGAGTTTTGCGGGCAGCGGCACGCAAACCAGACCCGCTTTGAGCGTGCCCAAATAAGCGACAACCCAGTGAAAGGAGTTCGACCCGAGCAGCAGGACGCGATCGCCCCTGACGCAGCCCGCGTCAAGCAACCGCGCCGCGAACTCGCTGGCTCCCGATTGCAGATGGCTGTAGGAAAACTCGCCCTCCGGGGTGGAGAGAGCCACACGGTTTTTTTGCTTGCCGGCGAGGAGAAACTCTGCCGCGTTGATGATGTTTGTCATGGCGCATGCACCTCCAGCAGATCGGGGAAATAAACTTCAGTACGCGTCAGTTTTCACCGCGTGGCAGCGACGGGCAGAGTGCTTGGAGTAGCGCATATTCACCAGCGGAACATCCACCCAAGAGGTTCCAGCAGCCACTTTGCGCGTATTTTCATTCCTGGCGTAATCGATGAAGAAGACTTCAGCGCCAGGGTATGCGCGAAGGATGCAGCCTGCCGCACCGGTGGCCAGCGTGCTGACACCCCAGGTTGGGTGTTTTCGGCGTGGCGCCCAGGATTCCGATCTTCTTTTTCTCCGCCGTCATTCTTTTCCTCGCGCGAGCGCCGGCTCGCTCAATTGCGCGCGCCTGTACCGCACAGTTCCGGGTGAATATGACAAAGCTGTTCGTAGAGCAAGGGAATGTTGCCGCAACGCCGGCCAACCTCGCGGGGCAGTAACCACTCCGTGAGCTCCACAGCCAACCGGTGAATGATGGGCATGCACTCAGCCGTGATGGTTGTGCAGCAGGTGGTGACCGGCAAAACTGCTCTCCACTTACGGCGCAGATAGAAATAAGCGCGCCAGAATTCGCGCGGCAGCCGGACTGTGCCGTTGGCATTGTGAATGCAGAAGGCAGGAATGATGAAATTCTCGAGTCCGCGGGCGGCAGCCTGGAGACAGATGTCGGCGCCATAGAGATGAAACCCGGGCAGCTGCTCATCAAAGCAAAGCCCGGAGGAGCGGCGAACTACCAGCAGTAGTTCGTCGAGTGTTTGCGCAGGAGCAAGCGTGCGAAACGGTTTGCCCAAAATTCTGCGCAGCCCGGTTGAAAAGCAGTAACCGTGCAGGCGCGGCGGTGTCTCCTGCGTAGCTCCGAAGCAGCCCAGTACGCCCCATTGCGAACCGGCCGCATCGAGGGTGTTGAGCGTCTCCCGCAGATTCCTCATCCAGGTCGCAGGCAGATAGACATCCTGGTGAGCAAACACCACAATGTCGTTGTGTGCTTCGGCCAGTCCGCTGTTATAGGCTGCTCCGGCGCATCTGTAGCAGCGGCGCACGATGACTTCGCAATTGGAGTCAATCGCCGGAGAAGCGAGCAGTGTACTCTTCAGCACCTGTTCGTCGTTGACCGCGACCACGAGCGACCAGCGCAGACCACTTCCTGAAGGAGCGGCGCCACGGGAGCGTTTTCTTTCTCGCACGATCATAGAAGGCATAGGGAACCAGAACTAGATATGGTTGGGTGTTTTTGCGCTTGTTATCGCGATTGCGCTCAGCTTACTGCCGCCGCGTGATTCTGCTCCCTCGCATTGGCAGATCCCCCGGCGCACGATGCCCGGGACTATGCCTAGACCAACAATGACGCTGGCCGCGGCGACAAAGCTCTGCTGCAGTTCCTAATATCCGTAACCGGCGGGGCGCAAAATGCTGGCTAAGACCTTGGTGGAAACCGGGCTCACCGCAATGCTTGTCGCTGAACTGCCGCAGATCAATGCGCTCGCCCGAAAGATGGACTTCATAGGCAGAACTCGCGAACACTCTCGACGACAGCTTCGGCTTGCTCCATCGTCAGGTGCGGGCCCATGGGCAGACTGAGCACTTCGCGATGGATCATTTCGGTGATAGGCAGGCTCCCCTCGTCGAGCCCCAACTCGGCGTAAGCGGTTTGCAGATGAGGGGGAATCGGATAATGAATCACGGTTCCGATGCCACGCATCTTCAGATGATCCTGCAGAGAGTCGCGATGGCGGCTGCGCACCACATAGACGTGATGGACGGATTCGGCCCATTCGGCAGTCCACGGCAAGACCAGGTCCGTGTCCTCGAGCGCCTCTCCGTAGAACGCAGCCAGAGCGCGGCGACGGCTGTTCCACTCATCCAGGTGCGCCAGCTTGGTGCGCAGGACGGCTGCCTGGAGAGAATCCAATCGGCAGTTGAATCCCTTCTCATCGTTGATATACGTCACTCGTTGGCCGTAGTTGCGGAGCACTTGCACGCGGTCGGCAATGTCTTCGCGGTTGGTTGTGATCGCACCACCGTCGCCGAATGCGCCCAGGTTCTTGCCTGGATTGAAACTCCAACAGGCGACGTCGCCCATGCCGCCGATGCGCTCGCCCTTGTAGCGCGCGCCATGGGCCTGCGCCGCATCTTCCACCACCCAGAGCCCGTACCGCCGCGCAATATCGACAATTGCGTCCATATCCGCTGGCTGACCGTAGAGATGTACTGGGATGATGCCCCGGGTCCGCGGTGTGATCGCCGCCTCGATCCTGTCGGGATCGATGTTGTAGGTGCACGGATCCGGTTCGACGGGAACCGGCACGGCACCCGCAAAGCTGACGGCGAGCCACGTGGCGATATAGGTGTTGGCAGGGACCAGCACTTCGTCGCCGGGACGGATGCCCACCGCGAGCAAGGCAATATGCAGCGCCTCGAGCCCGCTGCTGAGGCCAACACAATGCTTCACGCCAAGATAGCGGGCGAAATCGTTCTCGAAGGCGTCGACCGCCGCTCCCAGAATGAAGGCGCCGCTTTCGAGAACCTCGGCCAGGGCCGCATCCATCTCTTGCTTGATGGCCAGATAGGTGGCCCGCACATCAAGAAACGGAACCTGCCCGCTCTTTGCGTGCTGCCTGGACAAATTTGTCGTAATCTCTGAAGTAATCGGATTCATCGTATTCCTCCGAAGCAACTACGAGGCAAATGGAGTCTGAGGAGAAGTTGGTGAGTTCGCGCCACGTCATGCGCGGCACATACAGGCCGGAGTAGGGTGCATTCAGGATGTGCGATTGCCTGTTTCCCCCATCGTCGAGCTCAAGCGCAAGGTTGGCTGAGGCGGAGATAACGCGCTGCTGCAGGGAGCGGTGCCACTGCGGCCTCAGCTACAACCTAGGCCAATTGTGCTACCGACCAGCGTTTCTCAGATATTGCTCGAAATGCAACATTCGAGGCTGAAGCAGTCCACGTTTCTGCTGGAGAAACTGTTTCGTCAATCAACGCACACGATTTCTCCCTTGACACCAGCGATTCCGCTAACTTAGTCCGTGAAAATTTCGATATATACTTCGCCGCCAGGGAATTTCATAAGTCAGGTAGCCAATAATATTCACAGTCCGCTTAGCCTGGTCGGAACTCTCGACCACTGTGCCCAGCGAGCTGAAGTTCTGCATGAAAACGGAGTCGATGAGATTGCGTGTCTGATTGATTTCGGAATTGATTCCGACGAGGTGATGCGCAGCCTCGAACGGCTTTCCAGACTGACCTGCC
>JASIJW010000493.1:0-7684 GCA_030050035.1 Acidobacteriaceae bacterium
GCCTTCCACGTCCAGCCATTTCGATACAACCAGGCAAAGCTTGCGAATGGCGACTGATAGGTTGAGTTGAGTGAACCGTTGACGGTTCGCGCATCGTTGAGGAATTGGCTGCCGCTCACTGCGCTGATGCGATAGCCGATGTTGGACTGCAGGCGCTTATTGGGTGATAGGGTGATGGCTGCGGAACCTGAGTTCGTTGGCGCGTCGATGAAGTCCCGCGCCGGGCCAAACATATAGTAGCTGGTTCCGCGAACAGCGCCGTCCGGGCAGGCAGTGCCGGCCGGCGTAGCCGCACCCGGCAATGTGGCACTGGCGGCGGCATCGTAGCAGATGTTGGTAGCCGAGTAGACATCGCTGTAGACGTAGTTCAGCGAGAGGCCATAGTGCTCGTTCGGATAAAGATCCGTGCCGAGGCTGACGAATCGGCTGTGGTCGACATGCTCGAGCGGCCCGTCCACCGGGACCGCGCCGGTGTTGTTCGTGTTGTTGTGCCGCTCGCGATCGCTGAATGCCCCGGAGATGACCGCCCAGGTCTTGGGCCGGTAAAGGGTGTGCGCCCGGTACTGCCGGAATTGGCGGAAACCCATCGGCGTGAGCGCATTGTCGTTATACATCGCCTCGACGCTGCCGTTGATCTGCCATTGACTGGCCGGCCGCAGCGCGACGTTGAAGATGCCGCCATCCTCGGCGATGTCAACGACGACAGGGGCCGAGGATGTCGCGGTGACGCCGCTATCCGAGTAGGCGGTCTGCACGATGTTGTGCTCGCCGTGGCGATAGGTCAAGGCAAAGGTAGCGCGGGGATTCACATCCCAGCTCACCGTGAAGTTGTTCTCGAGGAAGCTCTGACCAAAGTATTGAGGCAGAGGCGCGCCGATGCTGCTGCTGCCTTCAAAAGTACTCTTGCCGGCAGCAGTGGTCGAGGCTGTGGACGGGCTGTTGATGGTTTCGCTGCCCACGGCTGTCCCGGTCGACGCTGTGGTCAGGCCGGTCATCGTGGCGACGCCGGGCTGATGCACGTTGCTAAAGGTGATCTGATCGGCGAGACTCACTTTATTGCTTACCTGCCACACAATCCCGAAGTCGGCGGCAATGACCGCACGCTTGGCGCTGCCGTTGGCGGTGTAGACCTGCTGAGTGGTTGTTCCAGCTAGGCCCTCAAAAGTCTCATAGTAAGCGGGCATCGTCATGTTGGCGTTGGTGTAACGCGCATCGCCATTCAGAGCCACGTTCTTGATGCTCGAGCTCTGCAACCGGAAGATCTCGGTCGGGAACAGAATGCGCGTGGGCGCAGAACGATAGTAGCCGGTGATTACGGCGCAGGCCGCATTGACAATCGGCAGGCCGCCGGACATCGTAGGCGCCGAAAGCATTGGGTTGCCGTTCATGCTGTTTGCATTGCAGGAACTGGTGGTATACGGCGTCAGGTTGAAGTAGCTGTACAGCAGCGCTGCTCCAGTTCCGCCGGCTTCGGTCACGTTGAACGCGCTCGAGGGCAGCGTGAAATAGGAGTTGACCTTCTCGTGATCGATCTCTTCTTCGTAGGTGAACCGCGTATTCTGCACAGGCTTCCAGTCGATGCCGCCGAGGAAATCGTCACTGCTCATGCGTTGATAATCCTGGACAATCACGGAATACGAGCCGGCGAACTGATAGCCGCTGGGAGTGAGGCTCGGGCCCTGGAAGATGCCCTGCGAATATTGGAAACGGTAGGTAAGCTTGGCCAGCGGAGCCGCGGTGAAGTTGATGTCGGTCATGCGGCGCACAGTGTTGTACAGGAAAGGTGACTGGTTTACCTGCGCGTAGGACAGATAGCCGGTAGGCGCGGTGGATGGCCCGATGGGCATGAACTGTCCGCCGGGAATATTGGGATTGCCGAGCAGGTTGTAATCAAAATATTGCCGGTCGCGCCGGAACATTCCCGAGAAGTCGTAGGTCTTGCCTTTGGAAAAATCGAGTCGGACAAAATTGTCTGGATCGCCTCCAAAACCGTTGCTGACCAGACGCAGGGTGTCGAATGGGCCGCGTTCGTTGTTGGGAAGAGCGCGCATTTCAAACATCTGATCGAGCATGCGCGGCCCTGATTGCAGATTCACCATGGTGTTGTACATGGGGCCGGCGCCGCTCTGGTTCGCGATCCGTCCGCCGAAATCCACCGATTGATGGATGGTGTAACCCGCTGGCGCGGTGATCTCCGGCGTGGAGGTCTGCATGGCAGCATTGGGCAGAGCCGGATCTTGCGCGAGGGCGGCGCCGGCAGCCATCAGCAAAGCTCCTGCAGCGCTTGCGCTGGCTCGCCGCAAGCTTGCAAGGCGCCGTCCAGAATCAGCCGAAATCCAGTCTGGAAATTTCATATGAAGCCTCGTTTAAAGTGCTTCGCTTTTCAAATTCCCCAACCCCGAACAAAGCCGACCCTGAGCTGCGCAGTCGTAATGGACCGCGCAGCTCAATCTGCTAACGCAGGAATGCCTGGTTGAGATTGGACCCGTGGATGTAGGTGTGGCAGCTTGTGCAGGGCGCCAGTTCCTGCGATCCTTCGCCCATGCCGTGGATCGTATCGGCAGCGACGTTGCTGTGACACTGGTTGCAAAGCGTGTTGATGTTCGCCATATTCAGCATCCGCGGATTCTGCGAGCCGTGCGGTGAGTGGCAAGCCATGCAGCCTTCCGCCTTGATGGCTGCATGTTCATACACAAAGGGCCCACGCGTGTCGGCATGGCACTTGGTGCACACTGCGTTCTGGTCCGCCGTGGAACGCAGATTATTGTTGCCGAAGCTGCCGTGTACGTCGTGGCAGTCGCTGCATTGCACCAGCCCCTCATTCACCTTGTGATGGAATGGCATGTTGAACTGCGACCGCTGATCGCTATGACACTGGAAACAAAGCGTGGGCTGCGAAGCTTTGAGCAGCTTGTCTCTCGCCTCGCTATCGCGGGCGGTGCTGTTGTTATCGGTCAGATGCAGGGATGCCTGCAAAACCCTCTGCTCATCGGAGCCGTGAATTGTATGGCAACTGATGCAGCTTACGCCGGCCTTGGCATGCGGCGAGCGTGTGAAATTAGGATGAGATCCGGCATGGCAACCGAGGCACATCTCATCCACGTCCTTCGCCGAGGCCTTGACGGGGTTGAAGATCTTCGTCACATCCCCTCCGCCCTCAACATGCGCTTTGCCTGGACCGTGACAGTTCTCGCAGGTGATGCCGGAGTTGCCGTGCATCAGCGCCATTTTCGTGTGAGGATTGCCCGCGAAGCCCTTGGCCACTTCGTCATGGCAAGTGGCGCAGGTCTCCGAGCCCACATAACCGGAAGGCTGCACCGTTGCGGCGTTGGCCGCCGCCTTATCGCTTCCAGGAGGAGCAGCCGAAGCCGAGGTTCCGAGAATCCCCGCTACTGCTAGCGCGATAATGGCTGATCTCATCCAGGAGCGCATCGCTCCTCCTCTCTTTCGCGCCAAGTACTTCAGCAGATGCCTATGAATGCTGGGCTTATTGTGCCGCCGGATTGAAGCCGTGGATGTGATTGTTGTCACATTCATTCAGCACCGGAGTTCTTTTTCCAATCCAGTTACGAGCCAGTACCCTCAACGAAACGATCTTCAGTTGATTCGCGGCTCATTAGGCACAAGGGGTCACTCGCCAAAGGATCGCCTGACGACGCAAAAGCTCGCGCACGGGAGCCGCCGCAGATCTGGCTATATTCGCATCGGCCGCATCTTCCGTTAAATCCCGCTGGGGTATGTAAAGCGCAAAATAGGGGAGAATTGCGGTAAATATCAACAAGATGGTCGCAGCGCACGTTTCCCGCTTTCAAAGGCAAGAAACCCGCCGGATAGATGTCGCCCTGGTTCGAGACAAACACAATCCCGTTGCCGTCACGAATCCCGAATCCGCGATAGACAGAGCTTTGCTTGATCTGGCTCGAGGTCAGTCCGGCTCTTTTCATCCTTTCGAGCGCCACGCGCCGGTAGAATGGCGCTTCCGTCGTTTTCACTTGAAACGGCGCAGTCTGCGAGATCTCGAACACCCAATTCATGCACTGTTCGCCCTGTTCGGGAGTAAGCGGCTGGAGTGTTTTTCCGCGCCCAACGGAGATCAGGAAAAACAAGCTCCAGCGCATGATGCGCAGCGACTTCAACAACTCATATATCTGTGGTAGATCGTCAGCCGTTTCCCGCGAAATCAGCGTATTGATCTGGACGGGCAGGCCCAGATCGCCCGCGGTCTTGACTGCACTCATCGTCCAGTCAAAGCAGCCTTCTACTCCTCGCACGGCCTCGTGCTTCTCAGCCATCGAGCCATCCAGGCTAAGCCCAATGCTCTCGATCTCGTGCTCTTTCAACCGGGCCAGCGCTTCTGCTGTGAGCCTTGGCGTAGCGCTGGGCGTAATTGAGACGGCCAACCGCAATCTCCGCGCCTCGTCGATCAGCTCATAGAGATCGCCGCGCTGGAGAGGGTCGCCTCCGGTCAAAATCAGGTGAGGAAGTGGCCTGTTGAAGCCTGCAATCTGGAGAAGAAGCGCCTTGCTTTCGACGTGCGTCAACTCGCACGGATGCGGAGTTGAGATGGCTTCCGCGCGGCAATGCCGGCAGGCCAACTGGCACGCCCGCGTCATTTCCCAGTAGACCAAAGCAGGATTCATTGAGTAGTCGCGAGCGCTGCGGCGGCAGCTGCCGGAACATGGCTCAGAAACGATTGCCGGGATATCCGTTGAGGTTCCTTGCATGCTTCCCCTTCCAAACGCGGCCGCGTAGCTCTTCGTTAGTTCAGCGTTCTGGATGCCGAAATATGCCGCGTTTAAGACACAAGCCTAGAAGCAGCTTTGAAGACACGCAGTGATACGTATCACATTTGGAAAGGCTGAAATGGCCGATAAACACGGAATGCTCTAGCGCTTAGGAAAAAAAGTAGAGTCTGCTGCACATTCCTCAAACCAGGATCGTCACCCGGTCGGGCGAGAGTTCCACAAAGTCACATTCCTGCCGCGGTTGCCCAGGCCCTGCTTCCCGGCTCAAGGGTCACTGATGATGTGATCGGAATCACGGCCCGAATTCCCCGTCCTCTTCCAAAGTAGGAAGTAGGAAGCGGAGGTAGAGACATGACCAGAAGCGGACATCGACTTGAATTCAAGACGATCGTTGTCGCGACCGATCTCACTCATTCCGGGTCATGTGCGCTGCGATATGCCGAAAAGCTCGCGAAGCTGCACAGATCGAAGCTGGTTATTGTTCATGCTGTTGACCCGGCTTGTTATGCCTTTCCAGAAGAGGTGCCGATGCTGATTGCTGCCGACCAGAGTGCGCGCGAAGCGTTGCGAACAATTGAGGAGGAGATCAGCTGCCAAGGCATTCCGACTCATTCTGTTACTGAAGCCTGCGCGATCTATGAACTAATTTTGCAAGCCGTGCTGGATCATCAGGCAGATCTGCTCGTACTTGGAACGCGCGCAGTTGCGAAAGTGGGACGTGCGGCTTTGGGGACGGTCGCCAGGCGGCTGCTTGCTGCTGCGCCGTGTCCCATCATGACGGTGCCGCCTGCAGCCGCCGCCAATGCGGAACTTGCGGGCTACTGGCGAAATGTGCTCGTGGCAACCGATTTTTCAGAGGCCTCTCTGGCAGGTCTCGATCACGCGCAATCCATCGTCGGGGAACAGCTCATTGTGGTTCATGTGGCCGAGGACTCCGCAGGTGAGAATCGAGAACACCATCTCGAGCGTCTGCGCTTTCATGCGCCCTTCAATGAATCGCATACGGTGCCAGTGCAACATGTGGTGACTGCGGGAGAAGCGGGCGCAGTCATCGCCGAGCAAGCTGAACGCATACATGCAGATCTGGTTGTTTTAGGTGCCCCAAACGATGAGCTCCACGATGAAGACTTCGCAACGAGCACGGTATTGCAAGTGGTCTCGAACGTAAGCTGCCCGGTGCTTTGCGTGCCTTCAACGCGCAAGACATTCGTGGCAGAGATTGCGAATGAACTTGCGGCAACAGTTTGATACCGGCAGATAGCCGCGTGTCCATTAAAAGCAGGTGTAAAAGCAGGTGTCCCGCGATTTTGCGAGGTTTCTTATGCGAGAAAGAATGGCCATTGTTGACACGATTACAGATGTGGCCGAGCATCATGTACTCTTTGAGAACCTTATTCTGAATTGCGGGGGTAGACAGGCCTTCCCCGCTGCCGTCTGCTGGCCATGCAGCGCTGTTTCGCTCGCGGGCGCCATGGAAGCCGCGAAGGCCGGGATTATCCATCCGTTGCTGGTGGGACCAGAGCGCGAGCTATCCGCACTCGCAGCATCGCTTGGTCTCTATTTGGGTTCTTATGAAGTCATTCCCGCTGCTACCGAGCAGGATGCGGCGGAGAAGTCGGTGGAGCTATGCCGTAGCGGCCGCTCGTCCGCACTGATGAAGGGAAGTCTGCACACAGACTTGCTGATGCGCGCGGCGCTTCAGAAAGAAGGTGGACTGCGTACATCGCGGCGGTTTAGTCATGTCTTTGTTTTGGAGGCGCCCCTTTACAAGCAGGCGCTCTTTATTACGGATGCCGCGATCAATATCTATCCCACACTTGAAGAAAAAGTAGATATTGTGCAGAACGCAATCGATCTGGCTCAGGTGCTCGGGGTAGCTACGCCACGGGTGGCGATACTCTCAGCGGTGGAGACGGTAAATCCTAAGATCGTGTCGACCATCGATGCCGCTGCACTCTGTAAAATGGCCGATCGCGGCCAGATCGTTGGCGCCGTACTGGACGGCCCATTAGCGTTCGACACGGCAGTCAATGCCGAGGCAGCTCGCGTGAAGAATCTGAAGTCGCCTGTTGCCGGCGAAGCCGATATCCTGCTTGTTCCCGATCTCGAGTCGGGCAACATGCTCGCCAAGCAACTCGAGTACCTGGGCGGCGCGCGGCTTGCCGGCATCGTTCTGGGCGCCAAGGTCCCGATCATTCTCACGAGCCGCGCCGATACTTCGGAGTCGCGTGTTGCTTCGTGCGCAATCGCTGCTGCATTGATCGATCGCGAGGCCGCGAAAACACGCGAAGACCTCGATGCAGCCGTACTCACTGCAAGGGACTCACCGTAAGTCTTTCGTTTGACCCCACGATCATCTGATGTGACGGCGAGTCACGTGACGGCGAGCACAGAATATTCCACACAAAAGGCGGAAACATTGACAGTTGGGGGAGCAAGATGAACGCTCATTCGGATGATCGGACACTGTAACAAGCGTTCCGATGGCATTCGACCATTCTGGGAAGATCAGGAGGTGCCCCATGGCGTCTATGACAATGAAGCCCGGTTGGGTAAAGCCAGAGACAATTCTGTTAGCCTCCCAAGCGCCGGTCAATGAAACGGTCTTTGAGTTTGCACTGGCTCAGGCCCGCGAATTCCACGCGAAGTTGATCCTCTTCCACGCCTATGACACGTTGATGGTAACAACCTCGGAGACCTCGGGCATCTGCTACTACGACTTCGAGGGAGCGGAGCGGGTGGAAAAGCAGCACCTGGAGCCGTTCGCCGAACGGGCTCGGCAAGCGGGAGTCGAGTGCGAGGTGGTGGTTCGCCCAGGGCTACCAGATGACCGGATTCTGGCTTACACCCGTGAGCACGAAATCGACCGCATTGTGATGGGAGCGCACTCGCCTGGCCCGTTTGAGAAACTGCTGGTGGGCTCAGTGGCGAAGTCGGTG
>JASIJW010000494.1:0-13733 GCA_030050035.1 Acidobacteriaceae bacterium
TCACAGTCGGCGGTCGCCGAGCGATCTATGAAGGATGGGGACCATTGTCGACCTTTCAAGATTGGATTGATCGGTATCTGACTCGCGGCAGGTGGAGAAGTAGAAAGAAATCAGGTGATGGCTACACGCCCGAAGCTCAGTTTTCAACAGTGAAGAGGCTGCACGTGTCTCCGCGCGAATTGCGGCTGCACGGCTTCGTGCGTGTTGACAGACTAAGCAGCTCCTAGACCCAAAGTGTGTTAATTGAAGTTATGCCCGCCAAAACTCCGAACTTCCCCTCAATTAGGCAACTGAGACATTGATTTCGACGACCGCTCCGATATGAAAATGGAGCCACGCGATACCACCTGAGGCTTCTCGCAAAGTTAGCTGCCGGGCTTCTGTGTTCCTGCCGATACTGATCTAATGGGATGGACTCGCCTCCTGTAAGTGAGTTGCTGAGCTCGCCACGAGGAGGACGTGGCATGAAGTCAGTAGCCGCGATAGGGCTGGAACATTGCAAAGCAGGTATTTCAGATGCACGGGGCCGACAAGGCTGGTTGTGTAGTGCTTCGGCGGAAGCTCAAACGCAACGAGATGGTGCGCTTTTTTTCTGAGCTGGAGCAGTGTGTGGTGGGCATCGAAGCCAGCGGAAGTGCTCACCACTGGGCTCGTGTGTTGAGCGGATTGAAGCACACTGTTCGGCTGATTGAGGGGACCGGAGTTTTTGTACCAAGCGCAGTGGTAGTCTTCGACAGGTTTTTGAGGTGATCTCTTTCCTTCGTCCAAATCGTTTTCCAATTCGGACGAATCCAGGAGATCACCTCACATCCACGGGCGATTCGAAATGAGAGCTTGTCTCGCCATATCTTCCTTTATGCACTGGTTCTTGACAAAGTGGTTTGTTTGGTGTGTACTACAACCAATCTTGTGGTGACGGAGTTCACCCTTAACCGCTGTCCCTCCAGTTGCGTGGCCGGACAGATGATGACTCCTGACAGGGAATCCTGTTGCGGGGTCATGTCTGTGGCTAGATTCCCAATCACAATCGAAAGTGAGATTCCATGGCAAGCGCATGGCTTCTTTCTCTTTTGTGTTTCGGGTTCGCGGCGGTTGTGGCATTGTGCGCGGCGTTAGTGTCGCGTCGTGTAACAGCCTCCATTTTTCTTCCGATTCACGCAACCTCATTGGTTCTTCTTCCGGGTCGCGACAGCACACCTCTGTGCTCCGCCTCAGTCCAATTTCTTCTTCGAGTCTTTCAACTTCAGCGGCTTTTGTAGCCGGGAAAGTGTACGTGCATGTCGGAGATTGCCAAACTCAAAGCACTTGAGATCCTCGATTCGCGCGGAAATCCCACGCTCGCTGTCACGGTAATCCTAGCCAACGGAGTTGCAGCTACCGCCAAGGTCCCGTCGGGTGCATCTACGGGAAAGCGCGAAGCTGTCGAGCTTCGTGACGGCGACAAGTCACGTTACGGCGGCAAGGGCGTTCTTAAAGCAAAGAGCCATGTTGAAGGCGAAATCCAGAATGCGGTTCGAGGGTTCGATGCCAACGACCAGAAAGGCCTGGACCGAAGGCTTTGTGAACTGGATGGGACGCCGAACAAGGAACGCCTGGGCGCCAATGCGATTCTGGGAGTTTCGCTTAGCGCCGCGCTTGCCTCGGCTAGGGATCGCGCTCTGCCGCTCTATGCGGCGTTGGTCGACGCGCCAGCCAATCTTCTGCCCACGCCGGGCCTCAATGTGCTGAATGGCGGCAAGCACGCCGACAGCAACGTTGATTTTCAGGAGTTCATGATCTCGCCGGTGGGCGCGCCTTCATTCAGCGAAGCTCTGCGGGCAGCAGCAGAAACATTCCATTCGTTGCAGGCGGTGCTGCGGAAGCGAGGCTACAGCACGGCTGTTGGCGACGAAGGCGGATTTGCGCCGCAGTTGAGATCGAATGAGGAGCCAATTGAACTGATTCTCGAAGCGATCCAGAAGGCCGGTTACAAGCCTGGCAAAGACATCGTCATCATGCTTGATCCCGCCGCCAGCGAGTTTTTCGACGAGGGCAACTATGTCTTTGCGAAGTCGGACAAAAGCAAGAAAACTCCCGCAGAAATGGTCGCATTGTGGAAGAGTTGGCTTCAGAAATATCCGGAGATATGGTCGATCGAAGACGGCGTGGCCGAAGACGATAGTGACGGCTGGAAGCAGATGACCCGCGAATTGGGCAGCCGGATTCAGCTTGTCGGGGACGACAACTTTGTTACAAATCCAGTGCTATTCCGGCAAGGGATCAAAGACGGCATTGCGAATGCCATTCTCATCAAGTTGAACCAGATTGGCACGGTGACCGAAACACTTGAGTGCATAGAGATGGCCAGGGAAAACGGATATGGCGCGGTGATCTCGCACCGATCGGGAGAGACGGACGACAGCAGCATTGCCGACCTTGCTGTTGCTGCCGGGATGGGCCAGATCAAAACCGGCTCGGTTTGCCGCGGCGAGCGCATTGCGAAGTACAATCGCCTGCTCGAAATCGAGCGCCAATTAGGATCCAAAGGGCGCTATGCAGGCGTCAGTGCTTATGAACGCCGGAAGAAGCCGGTGAAGGCATAACGAAATTGCACGCGGTGTTGGAGTCCACCGGAACAGCTCACAGAGGCAAATGACTCCTCGAAGGTCAAAAACTTGGAGGAGCTATGCGAGACATTGGACCAGAGGCTACGGAGACACGGTACCGAAGCGAGCTCAACAGCGCCCAGCAGCGGCGGCTGTATGTTACGTGCTCATATATTGACAAACTGCTCGTGGAAGTAGAACAGGTGCTCCATGAGACGACCTCGCCGTCTCCCTTTCCTCGTCACATCATCGACATTACACTCGCGCAGTCGCGGGTCCTGGAAGATCACATTCGCCGGTTCCGTGAACAGATTTTGCGCACGCTCGCGTGGCAGAGGATGAAGCCAGAACCATCGGAAATACCAGCTACACGGTCTGTGTTGACTCATCTTGAGTTCATCGACATCGCAATAGAGGAGCTCAAGCCCAGCTATATGCGTGGCTCAGGGGCGGTTCCAGACGATGCAGTTAATGAATTGACCGGCGTGGTCCATGAACTGCTTTCCATTGTGCAGAGCATGCAACGGTACATCCGTCAGGAGTTCGGGACCAGCCTTCAATCCCGCTTAGAAGAATTGGAACAGACCGGGCATGATGTGACTCTCTTGCGGGAGCTTGAGGAGATCATCACCCGGCATGGTCTGGTTGAGTTTCGCTCCCGGATGACTACTCTCGCCCATCGCATGGAGGACAACCATCTCGAAGTCGCACTTTTTGGGCGAGTCAGCAGCGGGAAATCTTCGCTCCTGAATGCTCTTTTGGAGACGACCGTCCTGCCGGTCGGTGTCAATCCGATCACAGCAGTACCAACGAAATTGCGATATGGGTCTGCTCTAAGAGCGGAGGTGACCTTTGCCACTGGACGCGTGGAGGAGGTTTCGCTCGAGGAGTTCGCGCAGCTCATCACTGAGCAGGGCAATCCTGGAAATGCCCGCAGCGTAGTCCGCGCGATGGCTGAAGTACCTTCGCCTCGCCTCAAAAAGGGAATCCTTCTGGTCGATACGCCTGGCCTCGGATCGCTCGCACGGCGGGGCGCGGCGGAAACCCTGGCCTACTTGCCGGCGTGCGATCTCGCCCTCTTGCTAATCGATGCTGGCGTGTCTCTCAATGACGAAGACATCGGAACACTCCGGTTGCTCTACGAAGGCGGTATTTCATCAATCGTCCTGCTCAGTAAAGCGGACTTGTTACGGGAAGGTGATCTTCATCGCGTTACCGAGTATATCCAAGTCCAGTTGAAGCGCGAGCTTGGCATAAACACCCAGATCCACCCAGTTAGTTCGTTGCCGCAGTATTCTCCCCTACTCGATCAGTTCTTTGAGCGTGAGTTGTACCCGAGATTCGAGCGGGCCAGAAGCCTACGCGAGGCGTCGGTTGCCAGAAAGATTGGAGCACTTCGCGATTCGGTGATAGCAGCTCTTGAAACTTCGCTCGACCGCGAGAAGCGCGGAAGAGAGTTTGCCCGCACAATTGATGCCCAAGAGATCGAAGCCCGGCTTCGCCGAATTAGCGGAGAGATCGGAGAACAGTGGAGTGTCTTAGGTCAAGCTTTTCTTGAATTGGGTGAATATCCAGACGCAGTGATGGCAGAAGTCGGGGAAATGATCACGGCACGTATTTGCGCAGGCGAGAAGAGGCACTTGTCTGCCTTCGAGATTTCCGAGTGGACGCACGACACGGTGCAGCACCGCGTAGATCAGGCGATTGCCCGAACACGAAGCAGCCTTATGAGGGCAGTCGTAACGCTAAAGGAGATCGCCAGGGAAATGTCTCGCTTTGATGAGCCGTCGGCCGAAGATGCGGAATTGCTATTGCGGGAAGTGCCACGTTTTGAGATTGAAGTCATTCCCGTGAAGATTAGCGCCGCTCGTTGGAGTTGGTTGGGAAGGTCCGTTGTTCGAGCGTTCGTGCGGAGCAATTTGCGGGAGCGCCTTGGCCCTCTGCTCGAGGAAGAGCTTCACCAGTACAGGCGCGCTCTCGATCTCTGGGCCGAGCAAACAAGCCGAAAGATGGTGACATTTGTGAATTCATATGCGGATGCCTATCGCGCGCAGCTCAATCGGATCCGGGGGCTGTCAGGTGACGGTGCTGCGTTGCCGGAACTAACCCACGATCTAGCGCAACTTTTGAGATGGGGTTCGGAGAAGGATACCGCTGCAAGGCAATCTTGACGATCATAAGGAGACCGGGTTTTGCAAAAATACTTCCTGATTGCAATCGGAGGTTCGCTTGGTTCGATTGCCCGATACTGGGTCGGCTCTACGATCTCTGGTCGCTTCGGCACGAAATTCCCCTATGGAACTTTCGTCATTAACGTCACGGCCTGCATCATTATCGGCTTTTCGCTCGCTTACCTGGGAAAGCACGTTGAACTGAATCCGGCATGGCGTTTCCTGATACCAGTGGGCTTCGTGGGCGCGTATAGCACGTTTTCGACCTTCGAGTGGGAGACGCTCTCGTCGCTGCGGGGTGGGGCCTTCATGCTTGCTGCTCTTTATGTAACGGGAAGCTTGTTTTTAGGGCTCTTGGGCGCGTGGGGAGGCATTGTCCTCGCGGAGGTGATCTCGTGAGAGCACATCGGCAAATCGTACTTCATCAATCAATCGAAGAACTCCTGTATGAGTCAGGATGTCCGTTCTGCCGCCTTTTGAAGGACTTTCAGGCAATCCATTTGCAGGGAGATTCGGCCAAGGATATCCAGCGTCTATGTAACTTTCATGCTTGGGGCGTGGCCGCAGTACAAGACGCGCAGGCCGCTGCCGATGTCTTCCTGTCCCTGGTTAACGAAAATAGACCGATGGCCGACCAACGACCCGACTGCGACGTTTGCCGGAGGGTAATCGACGAGGAGGACCGGAGAATTCGCGAGTTGGTCACGCTCTTAGGAAAACCTGGCGTGGTGAAATGGCTCCGGACGGATGCAATCTTTTGTATTCCGCACGCTGTTAAATTGCGTCAAAAAGTGCCACTGACGCTACCCGCCCGTATCGATATGATTATTGGAAATTATCGGGAACAACTGAAGGATGAATTGATTCAATTGCGGAGCGATTCCAGTCCTGATCGTTCGGGATGGGGTGTACTTGGGCGAACTGCCGAGTTTTTGGTCGCACAACGTGGACTACGAAGTTAACGGAGGAGGACATGCTGGATCCTGGCAAAGCTCTAAAAGTCTCCATCTATGTGAGTGAAGGTTCTACAAATCACGGAATCGCAACCTATTCGAGCATTTTGGATTTTCTGCTGTATCGTGGCGTCTCCGGAGCCACGGTCCTAAAGGGGATCGCCGGTTTCGGAGCCGATCACCACATGCACTCATCGAGCATTGTGGAAATCTCTGACCGGCTGCCGATCAAAATCGAGTTTGTCGAGACGCGAGAGAAGGTAAATCAACTCCTTGGAAAACTGGAGGATTTGGCTGGCACAGGAATGATCGAGATTCAGGAGACGACAATAGCCAAACCGGCGCGCGCCTCGAAGCCCAAGGCCGTGTTGCCACCAGTTCATCTCAAGATTGAAGGGAAAGCGAAGCTGATGCGGATCTACATCGGTGAAGCAGACCGGTGGCGCGACAAGGCGCTTCACATCGCGCTGGTTGAAGCGATGCGCGCAAATGACATTGCAGGAGTGACCGTTTACCGCGGCATCCTCGGTTATGGTGCGCACCGGCGAATACACAAGGACAAGCCGCTACACCTTTCTCACGATAGCTCAGTCATGTTATCGGTGATCGACAGCAACGAGAAGCTTCAGGCATTTCTGCCGATTGTAGAGCAGATGGTCCAAGAGGGATTGGTGGTGCTGTCGGATGTAGATGTCATTAAGTACGCGCACCGCCCCATCGAAATGGGTATGGAGGAAGCACATTTTCCCGCTGCAGATCAAAGAGTGTGACCGGAGGGAATTCATGAAAGAACAATTCCAGGCACAGATGCTGCGAATTCATTTCGGCGAAGGGGATAAGTGGCGCAGCAAACCTTTACACGAAGCGATCCTCGACAAATGCCACGAATTGGGCTTGGCGGAGGCAATTGTTTACCGGGGCATTGAGGGCTATGGGACCAGCACCCGGATTAGGCATGCCAATCATTGGAAATTCTCCAAGGATGCTCCGATCATGCTGAGCATCATCGATACGGAAGAGCAGATCGCTAAGCTAGTTCCTTATCTAGACGAAATGATCGACGAAGGCCTAATTGCAACGTCCCGTGTGGACGTGATCCGCTATTCGCGTAAAGCTGAGAATCGACAGGAGGGCGCTTCAGGGAGACTGTAATGGGCTCAGATCCAACAAGTTGGAATATCAATGAGTCCGCTCAACGTTGCGGCAACCTCTCATGTGGCAATACCGTGCCCACAGATGGCTCCTCCAGGCTATTGCGGCTTGCCGATCTGGCTGAGGAACTCGGGGCTGGCTCTGTGGCCGATGAAGCGCGTGAGTTAGCTGAAAGGGTCTCTGAAGGGCGTTTCTACGTGGCTTGTGTAGGTCAGGTTAAGCGCGGCAAGTCCACTTTGCTGAATGCTCTGGTCGGCTATGAAGTTGTTCCGACTGGCTTTGTTCCAGTTACTGCGGTGCCGACCGTGGTCCGGTATGGCAACGAGCTTCGCGCGCGGATTCGCATGCGGAGCGGATCCTGGCGGAACGTAGCCTTGGCCGATTTGAAGGAATACGTGACCGAAGAACTAAACGCCGAAAACAAAAAGGGCGTGGATGGGGCGGAAGTATATGTGCCCAGCCCCTTGTTGTCTTCAGGCATGTGTCTTGTGGATACACCTGGTCTGGGCTCTGTTTTCACTAGAAACACGGTCACGACGCAGGCATTTATCCCTCACATTGACGCCGCATTGGTTGTGGTCGGAGCTGATCCACCGATCGCCGGCGAGGAATTAGCGCTGGTCGAAGCAGTGGGCAAGCAGATACACGATTTGATTCTGGTTATCAACAAAGCGGACCGTACTACTGATGCGGAGCGTGCGGCGGCGGTTAAGTTTACGCGCGAGATTCTGGAAAAGCGACTGCATCGACCGGTGGGCAGAGCCCTTGAGGTGAGCGCAGCTGAACGGATAGAGAACCGTGGCCCGTTGAGGGACTGGGAAAGTCTCCTAAAGACGTTGCATCACCTTGTTGAAGACTCAGGCAGAAGTCTTCTCCGCGCTGCTTGCGACCGTGGCCTTCAACGCCTAAGTGAGCAACTGCTGGCTGTGATCAGTGAGGACCGCGACGCGCTTCAACTGCCAATCGAAGAATCCGAGCAGCGTATCAAGCTCATGAGGGAAACCATCAGTGATGCAGAGCGCTCCATGCGCGAGTTGGGCTTCCTGTTTATGGCAGAGCAGCAACGAATTTCGGATTTTTTTGTTGAACGGCACAAACAGTTCGTTCGTTCCGCGTGGACGGAATCTGAGGCGGAATTCAGTACGGAGCTACCGTCTGTACCCCGCGGCCTCGGTCCGCATTATCGGCGGCGAGTGATGCGCCTCGCCCAGAAGATTTCCCGAGCCAAGGTTATGCCCTGGCTCAGACCTGAGCAAGAAGAAGGCGAGCGCCAGTATCGCGTCGTGGCCGTTCGCTTTGTGGAGATGGGAAATAGCTTTTTGAAAAAGCTCGCTGATGCGGGCCTCAATGAATTGACACGGATACCTCATGCGCTCGATCCGGAGAAGGGCTTCCGCGTCCGTTCCACATTCACTTTCGAGGACTTCGTTGGAGCTGCGCAACCCTCTTCGCCGCTGCGCTGGCTCGCTGATATCTTTTTGCCGCTTGTGGGTGGACGCAAGATAATCACAAACGAAGCTCGAGAATTTCTGCTGTATCTGTTGGAGACGAATAGCGCGCGCGTACAAAACGATGTTCTTAATCGCATTCAGGATAGTCGGGATCGCCTGGAAGTTGAGATTCGAAAGCTGCTGCATGAAATCAGCCGCATTGCAGAACAGGCACTTGACCGCGCTCGGAAAGTCAAGGATGAAGGAATTCCGGCAGTACAGTCGGCAGTTGAACGGCTCAACCGATTTGAACAAGAAGTTCTGGCACTTGTGTAATCCCAATGCTTCCAGGTTTTTCTACGTTGCTCTGTACACGCAGAGTACGAGCAAGAGAAACGCGAGAACATAAACCACGTAGGCGTTCAGCTTGCCGTGATGCATGCCCGCAAGGAAACCGGCGACCCCCCGTACCGCAGCGCCCACAGGTCGCAAGAAAACCCGGTCGACGACATGAGTTTCCTCGCGCTGCCTGTGGATGGCGGTACGGAAATGTACCGCAACTGTTTGGCGAGTATCTTCGGTAATATTGGGACGAAAAATGGCATGGAAAACGACCCGCACCGGGTTTGAGAATCCCGTAGCCGTATAGGTCATCTGCGGCAACAATCGGGGGATTCCCCCAGCCCATAAGGGCCGCCGAGCGGTGTTGCGGCGTCGAGTGAGGAGCGTAACGATAATCCCTGCGAGCGCAAGCAGGATCACCAGGGCGACAACACTGTACGAGGGCGACATAGCGAACACGACTGGGTTGCGCTCGGAGCCGCGGAGGAGCACGACCAGGCCCCTGCCGGGAAGAAATCCTTTGCCAGATTGCGCACCCAGATTGTGGAAATCCTGGAGAAAACCCGGCGGAAGCTGACTGTTTTCTGAAGTGGCCGTGAAGAACGGCGGCACCAGTGATTCGGCGGCCTCCACGCTGATTAGAGGCTGCAAAGCCCGATTCATCGCAGGCATCAGGTAGGTCGGAAGAATGCCCAGCAAGAGACAAAGAACAGCCAGCAGTCCCATGGACGTGATTGCGCTGCCACTGGCTTCTCTGGCCTTTGCCGCGCCTTCAGAACGCGGCAGGCCAAGAAATGCCATCGCAAATACTTTCACAAAACAGGTCACAGCGAGCGCGGCCGTCAAGGCAAGGATGGCGCCGGAAACTGCAAATACCAAACGCAAGGGGATAGAGGAAAGTTCGACGCCGCGGAGCAGAGTCTGAAGGATAAGCCACTCACTTACGAAGCCATTGAACGGCGGTACGGCAGAGATCGCGAGAGCCCCGACGAGAAATGCGCCTGCGGTCCAGGGCATGAGCCGCATCAGCCCGCCCAGGCGATCGAGATTGCGCGTACTGGCGTGTTCGTCCACTGAGCCCGCGCCCAGAAACAGAAGGGCCTTATAAATGGAATGATTGAGCATGTGATAAAAGGCTGCGATCATGGCCATGCCTGAAAACAGCGGCTGACCCGCTGCTGCAAAAATCACACCTGCGCCAAAGCCGAGAGTCACGATTCCAATGTTCTCAATCGAGCTATGAGCAAGAACACTTTTCAAATCTGTTTCTGTCGTCGCATAAAGAATGCCTACAAGAGCCGAGGCGGCTCCCGTTAAAAGAATCACCAGTCCGGCTGAGATTGTTGTGACAGGCGTGATTTGAAAATCCAAGCGGATGATCCCATAAAGTCCCAGGTTCAGAATCACGCCGGAAAGGATCGCAGAGACATTGGCTGGTGCAGCCGGATGCGCTTTTGGGAGCCAAGCATTGACCGGAACAAGGCCTGCCTTTACCCCAAAACCAAAGAACGTTAGGACAAACACGGTCCAGCGGGCAAAACGACTCAGCATAGCAACGCCGATGCGGAGTTCTGAAAACTGCCAAGATCCACCCTTTGCCGCCAGGATGACTAGTGCCACTGTTATGGCGACGAACCCTGCTTCGCTCATCGCCAGCATCAGATAACCTGCATGGCTGGTTTCTCTTCGCCGATGCTCAAAGCTTACGAGAAGATAACTGGAAATGGACATCGCTTCCCATGCGAGCAAGAAGCCGAAGACATCGTTCTCGATGAGGGTCCATGCGATCGAGGCGCATAAAACCAGGTACCATGCATTGAATGCTTCAAGGCTATAGTGACCGACAAAGCGCTTCATATATGTAGCGGAGAATACTGAGCTCGCGAGAATGACAATGGCGGCAATCAGAAGAAAGAACGCCGACACGCGATCCAGAAGTATCGTCAGCGTACCGACGGAAGGAATCGTCCACAAGGAGTGGTGGAAGTCGCTACCGGAAACGAGAACTTTCCCTGCAACATACAGCTCCAAAACTGCAGTGATCGATCCAGCCCAGGCAAGAATAGAGGGAATGCGCTTTTCGGGAACAAGGATTCCCAAGATGATGCCTGCAGCGCAGACCGCAAAAACCAGACTCAAGATGAGCCCATCAGGATTCATGACCCCCTCTCAGTTGGGAGCCTCCACCCGAGTTCACATTGCGCATACCCAAGCTTGAAACCGCATGAACAACTGAAAAGCGTTGTGGGGGCATTCCGCAGGTTTTAACCTCCTCGATAGAAAAAGAGCACCAGCAACAGGAACGCCAGTACATACGTGACATAGGCGTTCAATCTTCCGTGGTGCATGCCAGCCAGAAAGGCGGCAACTCGCTGGACAGCGGTTCCGACCGGTTTCAGCAGCAGACGGTCTATGACAGGGGTCTCTTCACGCTGTCGGTGAATGGCCGTCCGGAAATGCACTGCAACAGTTTGGCGTGTATCTTCAATGATATTTGGTCGAAAAATGGCCTGAAAGACGACGCGAACGGGATTGGAGAAGCCTGTTCCTGTGTATGTCAAGAGCGGTAGCAGTCGCGGAATACCTCCTGCCCATACCGGGCGTCGCGCAAGAGCGCGGCGCCGCGTCAGGCGCCGCAATCCGAACCAGGCGGCAGCGAAAAGCACAACCAAAGCAACAATGCTGTAAGAAGGCGACATCGCGAATACGACTGGATTCGTCTCAGCACCGCGGAGAAGCACGACGAGCCCACGGCCAGGGATGAATCCTCGACCTGCCTGCGCGCCCAGGTTGTGAAAGTCTTGGAGGAATGCGGGAGGAAGCTGCGCATTGGCGGGAGTTGCCGTAAAAAATGGCTGTACCAGAGAGGTCGTGATGCTTGCGCCGGCCAGGGGCTCAACCCCTTGATTGAGTATGGGAAGGACATACGTTGGAAGAATTCCGAGGAGGAGGCAAACGACGGCAAGGAACCCCATCGGGAATTTGCTGGCCTCTTTCGCCTCGGCCCGCAGTTTCCATTCGCCTCTCCGGAGTCCGAGGAAATTCATGGCGTATGCCTTGACAAAGCAGGTTACGGCCAGTGCCGCTGTCAGCGCGAGCGCGGCGCCGCAAAGAGCAAAAACAATTCTTACCGAGGTGGACGCGAGGACTGCGCTGCGTAGCAACGCCTGCAAGGCCATCCATTCACTCACAAATCCGTTAAATGGAGGAACCGCAGAGATCGCCAGGCAGCCTACAAGAAAGATCGCCGATAAGCTCGGCAGAAACTTGGCTAAGCCGCCGAGCTGGTCCATTTCTCGCGTACCTGTTGCAGCTTCAACATGTCCCGCCCCTTCGAAAAGGAGCGTCTTGTAGATCGAATGGTTCACCATGTGATAAAGCGCCGCGGACATCGCGAGCGCTGCGGCGACTGCCTGGCCGAGGGCTCGAAAAACAAGAAAGGCGCCTAGTGCAGCGGTGATAATGCCTGCGTTTTCGATGGAGCTGTGAGCGAGCATCGTCTTCATATCACCGTCTGTTGTTGCATAGAGAATTCCGACCAGCGCGGTGACGCTGCCGGTGATTAGTACGACTAGACCCGTTCCGTATCCTGCATGTATCAGGTCCGTGTTGAGCCGCAAAACTCCGTAAAATCCAAGGTTGAGTGTTACGCCTGCGAAGACTGGCACGAAAACTGGTGGAGCGGCGGTATAGGATCGGGGAAGCCAGAAATTGACCGGAACCAAGCCGGCCTTGACTCCGAAGCCGAAAAATCCCAGCAGGAATGGCAGCCAGATGACTTGAGGTGAGAGCGTCATACTTGCTGCGCGGAGAGCCGCAAACGAGAAGCCTGTTGCAGAACGGGCAAGAAGCAGAAAAGCTACCGCGACCGCGAGAAAGCCTGCTTCGCTCATCGCCAGCATGATGTAACCGGCGGATTTGTCCGGCTGTCTGCGTGGACTGTAGTTGATCAGTAGAAAGCACAGGATGGACATGCATTCCCAGCTGATCAGGAAGAATAGGGTATCGCCGGCGACTAGAATCAAGACCACCGAAGCCATGAGCGCGAAGTAGAGGATCGAGTAGTGCAGGTGGGAATGCACCTCGTCCACATCGCTCTTGAGGAAGCTTCCTGCGAATAAGGAAGCGGAAAAGTAGACGACTCCGGAGACGAGAAGAAAGATAGACGAGAGCGAGTCGATTCGAATCGTGAAGCGGCCAAACCCATCCAGCATCCAGAGTGCAGACTCGAAGATCTGGCCGGTCATCAGCACGGTTGCTGATGTCAGGACCATGAGGATTGCGGAGAGAGTGCCCACGATCGCTAGCACTGAGGGGACTCGATTGCGGCCAAATAAAACCGAACAGAACACTCCTGCCGCGCAAACGATGAAGATCGCAATCAGCCAGGAACCAGTGATGGCCATGGATCAGGGTCTCCCTTCGGAGATTGGTTCAGGGTTCTTTAACGATTTCCTGCCCGCAACGACTAGGAGCCCATGCAGTATTGCCAGAGGCGGGGGAGGGTTCCCTGGAACTTCAAAATCGACCGGCAAGACTGAACCAACTCCGCAGGCACACATAAAGCTCCTGCCAAACACTCCGCCTGAGATGGCGCAGCTACCAACGGCCATCATTTTCCTTGAAGTCGGCATGGCCTCCCAGGTTTTGAGCAACGGTCCGCGCATATTTTCACTCACAGGTCCCACCACCAGCAGAACATCCGCCGTGCGCGGCGTAGCTGTCAAAAAGAACCCCAGCTGATGAAGGTTGTACAGAGGATTGTTGAGCTGTTTTACCTCATGTAAGCAGGCGCCGCAATCTCCGGCATCAACGACCATGATGTGCATCGACCTTGCAAAGGCCGATGGTAGGGGAAGCGACTCTGCGTGATCTGCGGGCCGCCGAGTCCATTCGTATCCTGATTCCCAATTCATGGGCGACTTGAGGGAGTGCAGACAGTGTTGGCAATGTACGCACTTGCCAAGGTTTACGTAGGTTGATTTTCCGTGCGCAGCAATTGCATTGGTTGGACAGATTTCCGCGGCGAGTTGAGCGTCTTCCACCGTCGAGAAATCCGTGTTCACCGGACGTCCCGGAGAAACTCCGGGCGCGCCCTCT
>JASIJW010000495.1:0-17601 GCA_030050035.1 Acidobacteriaceae bacterium
ATGGCCACGCCCGCTGGCCAAGCGGTTACATCTTGCGCCTGCAGCCTAATGGCGCATGGGAGCTGCGGTCTGCAGCGTACAAAAAGCCGACGGCTACGCTCGCCTCCGGCACGGCTACGCTCGATCGCGCGAAATGGCACCACCTCACCTTGCGCTTTCAAGGTAAGCGCATCGTGGCCTCGCTCGATGGCGCCCAACTCACTGGGATCGATAACGCATCGCACACCCACGGCATGTTTGCCCTGGGCAGCGAGTGGGGGCGCACCCAGTTTGATAACCTCAGAGTCACACCGTAACTACTGCCGTCATTAAGTTGGCGGTAAGTGTGACCGTATGAGCAAAGAAAAAAATCAAAGTCCTGCGGGCATCAAAGAGATTGCCAGACTTTTGGGAATCTCGATCGGGACCGTGGACCGTGCTCTACATGGCAGGCCGGGAATCAGCCCAAAGACTCGTGCCAGAGTTCTCAAGAAAGCCGAGGAGTTGAACTACAGGCCGAATGTTGCTGCGCGCAGTCTCAAGCTGAATCGCCGTCTTCGCATTGGGGTACATCTTCCGCATCAAATCGCGTCGTTCTTTGACCCGCTGCGCGATGGCATTCGGGCGGCAGCCGCCGCGATCTCTGGCGTTTCCGTGGACCTGGAGTTTCGCACCTATCCCTACATCGGGCAGGGTGATATCGAATTACTGGAAGCTGACATTGGCCGCGGATTTGACGGTTTAATTCTGACTCCGGGCGATCCGGCGAGAGTTGATCCGCTCATCAGGCGCATAACAGCGCAAGGCACGCCGGTGATCTGTGTGGCAAGCGATGCCCCGCGAAGCGGCCGCATCGCTTCTGTAACCGTAGACGCAGCAATCAGCGGAGGAATAGCGGCAGAGCTGTTCTCCCGAATGCTGCAGAAGCCGGGATCAGTCGCGACCATTACCGGCGATCTGAGCACGCTGGACCACGCAGAAAAACTGAAGGGGTTCGCAGCTACTCTGGCAACTCTCGCCCCGCATCTTTCCCTGCTTCCTGCGATCGAAACCCATGACCGGCCCAAGGATGCCGCACGCGCGACGATGGCGCTCATCAATCACAAGCCCCGTCCAGCCGGAATCTACATCAGCACTGCCAATAGCCTGCCGGTTATTCGCGCTCTTGAAGAACGGAATGCGCTCGATCAGATTCAGGTGATTACTACAGATCTATTTCCCGAACTGGTGAGTTTTCTGGAATCGGGCAGAATTCTCGCCACGCTTTATCAGCGGCCCTTCACACAAGGTAAAGCCGCTTTCGAAGCGCTGATGCGCTACCTGCTCGATGGAGTTGTGCCGGAGTCTGCGACACGCTTCGCTCCGCATATCGTTTTGCGGAGTAATCTGCCGCTCTTCGCCGATCGGGCAGGGCAGATGCAAGAGACCAACGACAGCAGCTCCTGATCTGGCACGGTCACCAGGAACTTTTTTGCAATCGCATACGGAGCTTAGGACGCCGCCAGGTAGTGCCGATTTAGCATTGCAGGATGCGTCGATTCTTAAGCGTGTGGGTGCTCGTCCTGTCTGTGGCTGCCGGCGCAATCTCAGCCGCTGCACAAGACCGGTTCTCCGCAATCGACGAGATTGTGAACCACGCCATTGCGGACCACCTGCTGCCCGGTGCCGTGGTTATCGTGGGGCACAATGGGCACATCGTCTACCGTCGCGCCTTTGGCATGCGCTCACTCGAGCCTGTGCAGGAAAAGATGACGCTCGACACCGTCTTCGACATGGCCTCGCTCACCAAGCCGCTGATAACGGCCACCGCCGTGATGCAGCTTTATGAACAAGGCAGGATCAGCGTCAACGATCCGGTAGTCAAATACCTTCCGGAATTTGCCGCCGCAGGCAAGAGCGACATTACAATCCGGGATCTGCTCACGCATTACTCGGGTCTGCCGCCCGACCTGCCGCTCGCCAATCCGTGGCAGGGAAAAGCAACAGCCTATCAATTGGCATTCGCCATCCAGCCGCTTTGCCCGCTCGGAGTGCGATTCCAGTACAGCGACATCAATTTCATCGTGCTGGGAGCGCTGGTGGAGCGGATCTCCGGCATCTCTCTCGATCAATACGCGCAGCGAGCAATCATTCGGCCGCTCAAGCTCAAACACACGCGTTTTCTTCCGCCCGAGTCCTGGATCCCGCACATCGCGCCCACGCAGTGGGAGCACGGAGCCGCGGCCAGCGGAGTCCCGGGATCGAAGATTTTACCTGGCGATGTGATGCTGCGCAGCGTCGTACACGATCCCACGGCGCGGCGCATGGGCGGCGTGGCCGGCCACGCAGGGCTGTTCAGCGACGGGCACGATGTGGCCATCTACGCGCAGAATCTCCTCAATCGGCTCGCCGGGCGGCACAGCAGGTTTCCTCTCTCTCGCCGCGTGCTCGAAAAAATGGTCGCACCGGAGCAGCCGGCTACCGGAACCACTCTCCGTGGCTTCGGCTGGGACATCGATTCGCCCTATTCGAGCAACCGTGGCACTCTCTTTCCGGTTGGCTCTTTCGGGCACACCGGCTTCACGGGCACTTCATTGTGGATCGATCCGGTCAGCGATTCGTATGTCATCATCTTGTCCAACGCGGTCCACCCCGATGGTCCCAGGGACATCGCCGCCGTGCGCGGAAAAATTGCCGATGCGGCCGCAGTGGCTCTGGGCATCCACGCGGACTCAGGAACGCTGGCAGCCCGCATCACCGGCTACAACGAATCGTTGAGCGGCATGCGCCTGCGCGCGGCGCGCAATGCCGAAGTGGAAACCGGCATCGATGTGCTCGAGAGCAACCATTTCGCCGAGCTTGCCGCCGCGGCCCACCGGCACGGCGGCCGGCTCAGGCTGGGCCTGCTCACCAATCAAACCGGTGTCGATGCCCAGGGAAGGCGCACCATCGATGTGCTCTTTCATGATGCAGCCGCCGCAATTCCCGACCTCGCGCTCACCACGCTCTTCAGTCCCGAGCATGGCATCGCGGGCTCGTACGACCGGCCCGGCGTGCCCAATTCCACCGATGCCGCCACCGGATTGCCGGTCGTCAGTCTTTACGGATCGACCGCAGCCCAGCGCCGCCCGTCGCTCGAAACCATGCGCAACCTCGACGCAGTCGTAATCGATCTGCAGGACGCAGGCGTGCGCTATTACACCTATGAAGCCGCGCTCCGTTATTTTCTTGAAGCGGCAGCACAAACCCGGAACGCGACCGGCACAGAAATCATCGTGCTCGATCGGCCCGATCCCATCAACGGCGCATTCGTGCAGGGCCCAGTGTCAGATGCCGATGCCGAAAGCTATGTCGATTCCATGCCCATCCCGGTGCGGCATGGCATGACGCTTGGCGAACTGGCGCGCTACGACAATGAGCAGCTTCATCTCAATGCGCCTCTCACGGTCGTTTCCATGAAGGGATGGCAGCGCGGCGACTGGTACGATTCCACCGGCCTCGCCTGGGTCAATCCGTCACCCAACCTTCGCGATATGGAAGCGGCCACACTGTATCCCGCGCTTGGTCTGATCGAGTCGACCAACATCTCCGTCGGCCGCGGAACCGATACGCCTTTCGAGCAGTTCGGAGCGCCGTGGATTGAAGGCCGGATCGACGCCCGCTCCCTGGCCCAGTTTCTCAACCGCCGCGATCTGCCCGGCGTGCGCTTTTATGCGGTCGAGTTCATGCCCGCAAAGCCCTATCCCTATGCCGGTCAGCTCTGCCACGGTGTGCGCATCATGGTTACCGATCGCAATGTACTCGACGCCCCGGAGCTCGGGGTCGAGATCGCCTCTGCACTCCATCGCTTCTATCCCGATCAGTTCCAGCTGCAAAAGATGAACACGCTTCTCGCCAACCGCGCAGTGCTCCAGTCGATCGTCGCCGGAGAGGATCCGGAGCACATCGCCGAAGAGTGGCGCAAGGACGTGCAGGCGTTTGAGCAGCGCCGCCAGGCGGCGCTGCTCTACCCGGCCCGCTGAGCCGCTGCCGGCCGACCCTGCACACTAACTGCCTCGCTAACCATAACTAAGGCCGCAAAGCCTTGGGAGCGCCAAAAATAACGCCTGTTTCCACTTCAACCGCGCGACCGTTTCTCTTGCATGGTCTGAATCGCCACTGTCTTAACGCCTCCATGATTGCCGTCGCCTGATCGGGGAAGGCGCTCAGAATATGAATGTGTGAAATACGGCCGTCTTGATCGATCACGATCCGAACCGGAATTGTATTTGATCGTTGCTGGCCGAGTTTTGGCTCAACCCGCGTAACGAGGTTCTGTGCAGCGGCATAATTCTTCATGCACACCGGTACAGCATTGTCCGCATCGCTGGTGTTCCCGCTTGCCGGTGACGGCGGCAGCGCTACTCTTTTCATGGCTTGCGCAAACTCAGTCAGCCGCATCGGCTTGTGACTCGTGAACACGAATTCCACCGCATGACAACGAAGCTCGGTCGCGGCAACGTACCAATGAAGTTGTGCGATGGGAGCCTGATACGCGAAGAGGCGGAAAGAATGACCGGCGAGTTCGATATCGGCGACGGGAAGTTCAATCTGATATTCCTTTCCTAGATGCCCCGCCATGTAATCGATGAGCTCGCCGGTATTTTTCGCGGGTACCTGTGTAAAAAACAGGTCATCAGCGGCTATCAACAGATTTCCGCGTTCTTCGTTTTTGCTTCCTCCCAAATGACTGATTTCTGCAAGTACGTAGCGGCCGCCTTCCGACGGTGGCGGACCATAATAACGCTGCACCCATCCTTGAGGGAGCGGATAGGTAATTCCAAAATACGAGCTTTCAAATACGCCGTTGTTGATCCTGCTTTCTTCCGGCAACGGCATTTTCGCATCGCTCGCGCTCGACCACGCTCCTTTAACCAGAACCACTCCCGTCGGGACTCGACCATCATCTTGACCCGGGATGGAATTGTTTGGAACTGCGCCCGAGGTTTGTGCTGCCCGGGCATGCGTGTGCCACAGAGACAAAAGAAGAACAAACGCACGAAGACGCATAAATCTCCACGGCGCGGATTAGCGTCTCTCAGAATCCGCCACACGAGCCTATGAAAAGCTCATCTTTTAAGTTGTGAACGCGTCGATGGCGAGCCACTCCCAGAGCGGCCTGGCCGGCACCTGACCCCATTCTTCGTCCACATCACATGCCGAAACAGACGAATACACGGGGTCAGGTCAAGCCGACTTGACGCATGGCTGGACACTGTCTCTTACGAGCAGTGCCGCTTCACACTACAAGGACCTCAGAAAATCAAGGATCTCCTGTTGTTGGGCGTTAGAGAGCGCATTGAAGTTGGAGATAACCGTATTAGCCTCGCTCCCATTGCTTGCGTGCGCTTCGATCGCTTGGAGTAAGTTCGTTGTCCGGCCATCGTGAAGCAGAAAGATTCTTTGTCCCAACCCCCACAATGGCGCTGTCCTGAACTGATCACCGCCCGCGTTGCCCTGCGCAACGTTGTCGGCCAATCCCGTCCCCATATGGTGAAGTGCAATATCCGAGAAAGCATGCACTGGGACCTTACTGAGCGCAGGAACGAAGTTTGACACCTGGGTGCTGCCCGGCGTAGGCGTATGACACGTCGCGCACCCAACCGAACTGAATAATGCACTCCCACGGCTTATCGTTTCTTGTGGTACCTGATTGCCGTTAAAAATCACCGTTCCAGGCGGGGGCGGCGCCAGGAATCGCGCGAAATTGGCGAATGCGGAAACGTCATCGAGCACTGCGGAGTTCGGTGTTGAGTTGGGGTTCGAAGTATCTTCCGGATAGCCAGTGCCGCTCAGGTTCAAGCAGTTGGCTGGAAGTCCTGCTGCTTGTTCTTCTTCCGGCAACGGTCGCTCGTTAGGGAAAAGCTCGTTGGTGATGCCCATTTCCACGTTGTACGCTTCCCCGGCGAACACATGCAGCGACTTATTTTGCGCCTTCCAGCCGAAGCGTGTAATGGTGCCGTCATTGCCGCTGCGATTGAACGAACCGGAAATTCCAAGGTTGTTGGCGCTGTTGTCTGCGAGATTATCCATGAGCGTGGAGTCATCAAGATTTTCAATCAATCCAGCTCCAAACAGCGGTGTTGGAATTCGGTAGATGATGTCATTCGCTGCAATTGCAGCCGCAAAATCAGGTTGCGACAATTGGCAGCTTCCGGCATCAGGTCGGCCCGAGACCGTAAAAATGTCTTCCACTCCACCGTCGGGATCACTTGTATTAGCAGTCCCATTTGAGTTCAGGAAAAACGGGAACCGCACCTCACGAGTGGGACCATTTGCTGAAAGGAAAGATGGGGTCGTGTTATCGGGTGCGACGCCATCGCTCGCGAAAGCAACCTGCGGATTCACAGCAGGGCCTGAACCCCCAGCTGCCGGCTGCGCATGACACGAGCTGCATTGATTTGAGTTAAATCTCGGTCCCAGACCCACATTCGCGGAGTTCGAAACGGTCTCTACCTCCTGAAAGCGGGTGAGCCCATCGTTAAAGAACGCCAGAAACCCATTGGGGTCGTCATTCGCGTTGATCAGCGTCGCGCCCGTCCCACGGCTGCTTGTTTGCACACCGGGATCCTGCGCGTCAGAACTTGTTGCTGAATTGTTCTCAGACTGTATCGCGTGTGTGACGAGCAACAACGCAAATACCAACGAATATGCGAGGAAGATTTTCCTGGCCATGATTCCCTCCAGCCAAATTGGCGGTCGATTGTGGGTTCAGGCCAAGGCCTTGAGTGATTCAGGCACTCGTACTGCTAAAGCCAACAGGAGTTGGCGGTAGGCAAGTCGCGTATAGGCGTTCGATTGTGGATTGAGGTCAAGGCCTTGAGTGAATCAGGCGCTCGTACTGCTAAAGCCAAGAAGATTGGCGGCAGGCAAGTCGCGTTCGCAGCCGTTCGAATAGGCAGTCGATTGCGGATTCAGGCCAAGGTCTTGAGCGATCCAGGCGTTCGTACTGCTGAAGCCAACAGGAGTTGGCGATAGGCAGGCAGATCACGTGCGCAGCCGTGATGAATATTTGCTGAAAGCATGCGCCGTTTTTTTGAGAATGTCCAGTGTTTTTTTGAATGTCTGAACAGCGTGTGCGTATCGACAAGATTCTGCGCAGCCTAGGAGAAATCCCGGGCCGTGAAGGGGGAGAATTTACTGAACTGGATCGCGCGCCCTCAGGCCCGCTTCACGTAATCGCGATACGCAACCAGGTGAAACTCCGGGATGCTGGTGGCTTGCATGGCCGCGCGCACAATTGCTCGCGCCATCACCACGGCGCCGATCGCGCCAATTGCACTCAGGTCCGCAGGCGTATCGGAAGTCCCAGTGGACATCGAGAAGATGGTATCTCCATCGCCCATCGTATGCACTGGACAAATGGCGCGCGCATAGCCGTCGTGCGCCATCTGCGCAATTTTGGTCATCTGTGTTTTCGTGAACTTTGCATTCGTAGCCACAACTCCAATCGTCGTGTTGGCGCCAGGGCGGAGGGCCACGCGGTAGCCACTCATCATCGCGGCCATGGAGTTGCGAAAGCCTTTGCCATCTTCGCTGCGCGCGCCGGCAACAATCTTGCCGGTCTCGGGATTCACCACGTCGCCCACCGCATTGACCGCGACAATTGCGCCGACCACGATATCGGTGTTGGGAATCTTTACGCTCGAAGTGCCCAGGCCGGACTTCATCGAATACTTGCCGCCGAACATCTTGCCGATGGTCGCGCCGGCGCCCGCGCCCACGCAGCCCTCAGCGACGGGATCGGTGCTGGCCGCCTCGCAGGCCTTGTAGCCGCACTCGGCGTCGGGGCGGATTTTGAAGTTGCCCACGCCCAGGTCCATGAGAATGGCCGCAGGCACAATCGGAACCACGCCCAGATTGCCGATCCTGTATCCGGCGTTCTGGGCTTCCAGGTAGCGCATTACGCCCGTGGCTACGTCAAGCCCATACGCGCTTCCGCCGGAGAGCACGATCGCGTTCACCTGCTGCACATGATTGATCGGATTCAGCAAATCGGTCTCGCGTGTTCCCGGAGCCGAGCCGCGCACGTCGACGCCCGCCGTTGCGCCCTGCTCGCACAGCATCACAGTGCATCCGGTGGGCCGTTCGGTCCGCGTAAAGTGGCCTACTTTCAGGCCCGGCACATCGGTGATCGAGCCGCCCGGAGGAAGCTCGATCGGCTCGGGATCGACTGCAGCATAGCCAAGAGCAGGAACAGCAGCCGCCAGCGGCAGGCCGATGAGAGTTCGATTGAATTCGCGGCGATGCATCGGAGACTCCTTTCGAGATCCTTGTAAATTTGATGACAGACGAGCTTAACGCGCTCCCTAACGCGCTCCTGTCCCGCCGGCAAAGGCCAGATTGTTCCTTGCCTGCCCCGGCGAAAAAACACGAAAGCCGATCATAACCACTGCAGCCGTAAGAATGCCGATGGCCTGCGGCGAGATCACGCCGACTCCCTGGCCGTGAGTTAGCGCTCCGGCGAGCAGCGTGGCGCCGACCGCGCTGAGGATGCTGGAGACCGCGGCTACCGGCAGCACACGATTCGAATACAACCCGGCCAGCACCGGGACAAACAACGCCACTGCAATGAGGCCGTAGAAGATGCTGATGGCAGCGATGATGGAAGGCAGCACAATTGCAAGCATAATGCCGAGGATTCCCGCGCCGGCTGAAGCTACGCGGCTGGCGGCCAGCAGCTCGCGCTGCGAAATCCCCGGCTTCCAGAAAGTTTTATAAAAGTCCACCGCGAGCGAAGTCGAAAGCATGAAAAGAATGGCGTCCGTCGCGCTCAACTCGGCTGAAAAGATAGACGCAAGCGTGAAAACGCCCAGCCACTTGGGCAGCAGAAACTTCATCGCCGCGGGCAGCGCCAGTTCGGGATTGGCAAGATGCGGCAGCGCAGCCAGGGCGCAGAGGCCAAGCACTGGCGGCACAAACGCAAACACCGCCTGCCCAAGCGAGTTAATGCCCACGCCAAGCCGCACGGTTTTCACGTCGCGCGCGCCGTAAAGCTTTTGCACCAGCCCCGGCGAGATCATGAATGAAGGCAGCAGGATAGCAACCCACGCAAGCACCTGCTTCGAGCCCGCGCCGACGATGCTGAACATCGGAGAGGTAGCGCCTTTTTGTGCTGCCACGAGCGCGTGCACGTGCGACCATCCTCCGAGCGCGTGCAGCGCAAAAGGCACAGCGAGCAGCAGGCCGGTCATGGTAACGGCAAGCTCGAACATGTTCACGAACGCTGACGACATCAACCCTCCGGCCGTGCAGTAAACGATTGCGACCATGCCGCCGATTACGCACCCGCCCCACTTGGGAATTCCGGCGACGGTGTTCAGGATCCACGACATGGCGATCAACTGCGCTGCGAGAATCGCCATGGAGCCGCACCAGAACAACACCGCGATGATGCCCTTCACTGTCTTGTTGTAGCGGAATTCAAGAAAATCCTGCAGCGTGGCCAGCCCATGTTCCTTGGCGATGCGCCAGATACGCGGCCCGAGAAACTGCGAGAGCAGAAAGGTGCCGATGCTCGCAGAGCCGACCCACCACCACGCCGACATGCCGAAGCGGTAACCAAGGCCCGTAGCACCAACCGTGGATCCCGCGCCGATGTTGGCCGCAAGGAACGTCGCGAACAATCGTCCAGGGCCCAGGCTGCGGCCGGCGACAAGAAAATCGGAGGAGTTCCTGACCCTGCGGCTGATGTACACACCCAGTGCCATCAGAAAAACGGAATAAAAAAGCAGCGCGCCGAGATATACGCTCATAGATAAACGCTCATCGTACGCTCTTTGCGCCCAGCAGTTGCACCGCTGCCAGCGCCATCGCTTTGGCGGCGTTCACCACGTCTTCAATACGGCAGTATTCATCGGGCTGGTGCGCCTCGTTCAGAATGCCGGGGCCGTAGGCGATGCACTGCTGCACGCTGCCGATCCGCACCACGTGTTTCTGGTCGTAAGTGCCGGGGCTCACAGTGAGCTTTGGCGCGTGCCCCATCACTGCCTCCACGCTTCTCTTCATCGCGCTCACCAGTTCGCAGTCTTCATCGGTGTGCACCGGATGCACGATCATCAGATCTTCCATTTTGTACTTCGACTCGGGGTGCTTCGCCTGTAGATTTGCAAGCACAGCCTCGACCTCGCTCCGCACATCCTCGAATTTCTCTTCCGAAAGAAAACGGCGATCGAAGATGGCGCCCGCGTGGTCGGCAACGCAGGGCGTCTGCACGCCGTGCTCCGGCTGGCCACCGAATACGGAATTGACGTTGATGCTGGCGTATCGCGAGCCGGGCGGCTCCACGGGCGCTGCCGTCATGCGCTTTGCCAGCTCGGGCTTGAGCTCGTGCGTTACAGAGTGCAGAAACTCCGCCATGTGGTCGATGGCGCTCACGCCAAAATGCGGCATGGATCCATGCGCAATACGCCCCTGCGCCGTGACCTTGAACCAGTAGACGCCGCGGTGGCCCAGGCAGACGCGATTGGCGTCTGTCGGCTCGGTAATGATCACGTAGTCGGTCTTGTCCTTGCCGATCCAGCCCATCTTAGCCATGTAGGCAACGCCGGCAAAGCCGCCGCTCTCTTCGTCCACGCTGCCGCTCTGTTCCACAGTGCCATGCAGGCGCAGGCCCGCGCGGCGAATCGCCTCGATCGCAAAGATCGACGCAGCGATGCCGGCCTTCTGGTCGCTCACGCCGCGGCCATACATTCTGCCGTCGCGAATCAACGCCCCGAAGGGATCAACCGTCCAGCCGTCGCCCACAGGCACCACATCGAAGTGACCGTTGAAGTGCAAGCTCGGCCGCGGCGCAGTCCCTTCAAGCCGTCCCAGCACATTCACGCGCGGATGCGCGCGCGTATGCTCGGCTAGGCCATCCGCGGAGATGAAATGCGTAGCGTATCCAAACTGTCTCAGCTTCGCGCCGATCAGCTCCGCGCCCGCAATATAGTTCTCTCCTGGTGGGTTGACCGTTGGCACGCGGACCAGCGCCTGGAGAAACGCGATCATCTCTTCCGCGATCTCCTCCACGCTCCTTGAGACGCGGTCCTGAACCTTCAGCGGCACGGCAAAGGTGGCCATGAGAATCCCCAGGATGAATCAGGTAAGTCCCCGGCCCCGATAACAGGCCAAGGAGGCCATTCTAATTTGCGGCAAGCCCGCTCCTGCGTACGAAACGCGCTTGCCCCGGTTGCGTTCCCCCAAACTCTCAACTCCCAACTCCCGAAATCCATTGGCCAAATTGACCAATCAGAACGCCAACTTTGCCGCCAGCTGAATAATGCGCGAATCAGTGCCGATCGTGCTCGTGATCTGCCCGAAGGTCGAAGTGCCTAACGTTGCAATGGGATTTGCGAAATGCGCCTCGTTAAACACGTTGAACACCTCAAAGCGAAACTCGAGCTTGTCATTCTCATTCAGGCCAACGGTCTTGAAGATTGAAGCATCGGTGGTGTTGAACCCCGGCCCCAGCACGGAATTCCGCGCAGCATCGCCGCTCTGGCTGTTGTTGATCAGCGTCACGCCGTTCACAACCGTCGTGGGCAGCGCAAAGCATGCGGTGTTGAAGAACTGTGTTACGTTGTGCTGTGCGCCGGCGTTCGGGTTGCAAGTCTGGTTTGGACGAAAGGTAAGAGATTGCGCTGTAGTGGAGGCATCCACCACTGCAAACGGACTGCCGGACTGAATCTGGTAAATCGTGTTGAAGTTCCAGCCGCCCACCAGCTCGCGCTCTAGCACGTTGTGGCTTTCCATCGTCGGAAACGCGTATTGCAGGCTGAGCACCACGCGGTTGCGCGCGTCGTAAAGCGAAGGTCCTTTCTCGCGTGCAACCGCAGCATCGATCGACGCCTGATTGCCGATCGTCACCGGCAGCACCGGCCGCGAATCGCCGCCGATATTCAACCCGGAAGCATTATCGAGAGAGTGGCTCCATGTGTACGACAGCGTTCCCTGCAGATGATGGTAGTCGCGCATTTGCAGATTGGCCTGCAACGAGTCGTACCAGGAGTGGCCGGCAGAAAATGTTGGCCGCGTAAGGCCAAACGCCGGGAACGGAGAATTCGCGTAGCCGGCCGACTTATAGGCGTTCGTATTTGGAGTAGTGGAGTTCGTGGCAACTATGCCCGTGGGATTTACTTCGATAAAGATCGGAATATAGTCGCCGCGCGATCCTACATACGCGACTTCGAAACCCATCTGGCTCGTCACTTGTCGTTGCACGCCCAGGTTGTACTCCTGGATGCGCGGCGTCTTATAAGTGTGCGGCAGTTGCCAGCCGATGAACGTCAGCCCCGGCGGGAATCCCGGCGCGCCGGCGGAAATTCCGGTGTAAGGATTGGCAAACCACGCATCGGTTGCCGAAGCAGTTGGATTCGAATAAAGGTTAATCTCCTGCAGCGGTTGGAAGGGCGGCGCCAGCGTGCCGTCCTGGAAGAACGTCCCCTGCCCGGGCGTGGTGTCGTAGAACAGCCCCCATCCGGCGCGAACGCTGGTCTTGCCGCTGCCGAATGGATCGAAGATGGCGCCCAGCCGCGGTGCAAAATTGGTGGAGTCGGCGTAATAAGTGCCGCGCGGAATGCCCTTGTCTCCGGGATAGACCAGTCCCACGGGCGCGCTGGGCTGAACGGTCGACTGCTGCCCCGGAACCAGCGACGCCAGATGGTTGCTTGCCTCGTAGAAGGGCAGGCTCAGATCGTAGCGCAGCCCCAGTTGCAGCGTCAGCCGCGGAAGCACGCGATATTCATCTTGCGCATAAGCGGCATAGGTCCACGAGCTGCCGTTTAACGCTGGATCGCCCGACCCCTGCTGGAACTCATACGGAAAACCGAGCAGGAAATCGGCGAGCACATTCTTCGTGAAGTATGGGTTAAACGTGAAGTTGCCGTTGGGCCGATTGATGTAAAGCAGGTTGATGGCGTCGCGCTCGAATTCGACTCCAAACTGGTAAAGATGCTTGCCCGCGACAACGGTAATATCGTCGGTCTCAGCTAGAACATCATTTACGCGATTGGCAAACGGCTGCTGCGCGTCGCCCGTCGAAAATGAGCCCGTAAGCGTGTCGTTGGGCAGGCCTTTGGCCGTCTCGTTCGTGGACGCGAACTGATAGCCAAGCGAGCTCAGGTTCAACTGGCTGGTCTGATTGGGCACGCCCTGAATGCGCTGGTGCAGGAACCGCGCCGTGTTGACGATGTGACTGTTGATCGTCCAGATGTCCGACGCCATCTCATCCGTTGGCGTCATGATCTGATAATTGCCCTTGGGCGCGAAGTTCGAAGGCGTCACCGGATCGAAGAAGTTCTGGTGCGCGTACAGATAACGGCCGAGTATCGCGTGCTTGCCGAACTTCCAGTCGCCGCGAATACCGTACTGGTTGCGGTTATCGATATTCGCCGGAAATGCCAGGTACTGGCCCTGCGTCGCGCCGCCGTTTGCTGTAGGAGGCAGCGGAATATAGTCGCTGAGAATGGCCGCGCTGATGGGGCTGATGCGGTTGGGATTGAACGCATTGGGAATGTTGTTGTAGCAGGCAGGCGTCCCGGTCGCAGGGTCAATCACCACGCCCGGCGTGCTGCCAGTCACAGTCGCGCAGGTGGTGCCCGCCGGCAACAGTTCAGAGAAATTTCCGCCCCGCTCCTGTGTTCCCGGAACCAGCACGTTCAGCGTGTTCGCGGTTCCGTCGTGCAGCCGGAAACCCTCATAAAAGCCGAAGATGAACACCTTGTCCTTGATGATCGGCCCGCCGGCCGCGCCGCCGAACTGGTTCTGCAAATAGGTCGGCTTGGGAACCGATCCCACGCGGGCAAAATACGTTCTCGCCGCCAGAATCCCTTCGCGGTTGAAGTTCCACACATCGCCATGAACCTGGTTCGTGCCCGATTTGGTCACCACGTCCACCACCGAGCCCGCATTGCGTCCGTATTCGGCCTCGTACGAGTGCGACATGATCTTGAACTCCTGGATCGCGTCCGGCGGAGGCCGCATCACAAAGCCGCTGTTGAACGAATCGTTGTTCGGCGCGCCGTCCAAAAGAAAGCTATTCGATTGGTTGCGCATCCCGTTCACGTTGTAGCTGCCCGTCGAGTCGCCAAAGCCGCCCACCGTCGCGTTGCCGGTCGCGCCGCCCAATCCGCTCGGCGGAGCCACCACGCCGGGAATCAGCGTGCCCAGTTGCGCAAAGTTGCGCCCATTCAGCGGCAGGTCCACCACGCTCTGCTGCTCCACCACGTCGCCCAGCGTCGCGTTCGAGGTTTCTACCAGCGGCGTCGCGCCCGTCACCGTCACCTCAGAGGTTGTGCTGCCCACCTGCAGTTTCACATCCAGCCGCGTGGTTCCATTCACCAGCACCTCAGCCTGCTTGATGAGGTTGGTGCGGAAGCCTGCCATGCTCACCCGCTCCTGGTACATTCCCGGAGCAACCAGCGGAAAAACATACGCGCCATCGCTGCCCGTCGTGGCAGTGCGCACCTCCCCGGTTGCCGTGCTGATCAGCTCAACCTTCGCGCCGGCGATCACCAGTCCCGTCTGGTCGCTCACCATGCCAGTTACCTGTCCGGTTGCCTGCGCGCCGGCCCGGTATGGCAGCGCAAGAAGCGCAACCGCCGCAAAACTCACCAGCAGAGCGCGGGCCGCGTTCTTCCGCCGGGCTCCCCGCGAACCGGATCTGGACATGGATTGGGAGCCTGATCGGGAACTTGAAGCAAACAGGGCGAGCAGTCTAGTTACCATGGCATCTCCTTGGCAAATTGGGAATTGGAACAATGGTGCCTTTATGAATTTACTAAGCCCCGCGCTGCCAGGCGGACGTGCGGCTGCCTCAGGTCCCAGATGGAGAGAAGACAAAAGCCACAATAATTAGCTTCAAAAATCGATCAAGCAGGAAAACCCGGAACTGTCTTTCAATTTTGAGTCACTTTAGCCCGGATATTCACAAATCGTCAACAAGCTGTATACTGACTTGCCTGATTTAGTCCATCGTTATTTCTTGATCGTCGATCGATAATGGGCAAGACGCGCCACGGGTCGCGTATTGACACTGCCGCAAACCGCTGGTATCTCTTGCTAAGTCATGGAAACCATAGGGGAACCGCTTTATCAAAGGCTGCGGCAGGATATTGTCGAGTGCGAACTGACTCCGGGCAAATCCTTTTCCGAAGCTGAGCTGGGACGTCTGTATAGCGCCAGCCGCACCCCGGTGCGCGAGGCCTGTCGCCGCCTCGAGCACGAAGGACTGGTCCGCATCACCCCGTTCCGTGGCTACTCCATCGCCCCGCTCTCCGTAGCCGAGTTCCACGACCTCCAGGAGATGCAGCTCATCTTCGAGCCTTCCGCCGCTGCCTTCGCCGCCCAGCGAGCCCATCCGCAGGAGATTGATGAGATGCGCGGTCTGGCTAGCTATGAGTACCGCGTCGGCGACAAAGCCAGCTATCGCGAGTTCATCCGCTCGAACTACCAGTTGCACTGCCTCATCGCGCAATCCACGCGCAACAGCCGTCTCATGGAAGTAGTCGGCAACATTCATATCCGGCTGATGCGGTTCTTCTACCTCGGCCTCTCGTTCGAGCCTTACGGCCCGGTGCTGGTCAGCGAGCACATCAGCCTGGTGGATGCAATCGCTGCGCGCGATACACGCGCCGCCCGTCGCAAGGCCACCGAGCACATCACCAAGGCCATTGAGCGCAGCGCCAGCCTGCTGATGGGCGCCATCCGCTTCGGTGAAGCTGTTTTCGAGCCCGCGCATGAGGGGAATCACTCGGCCCTGCGCTTGGGAAGAAAATCGGGCGCCACATCTTGATTTAATCTTCTACTTTTACAATTCGAGTGGCGCGTCAGCACTCATTTCGATTCAGCTCCAAGGGAGCATTTTTGTGTTCGATTATAAAAAACTCTTCGATCTCACGGGCAGAAAAGCGCTGGTGGTAGGCGCGGGCAGCGGCATTGGCGAAGCGGCGGCGTGCGGCTTGGCCGCGCACGGCGCCGCAGTGCTCTGCGGCGACCTGAACTTTCAAGCCGCAGAGCGCGTAGCCGCCGAAATCCAGTCGGCCGGCGGCAAGGCGCAGGCCATTCCGTTTGATATGCGCGATGGCGAAGCCGTCACCAAAACCATCGCCGGCCTGCCCGATCTCGACATTCTCGTCTCCACGCCCGCCATCAACGTGCGCAAGCGCCTGCTCGACATGACCGAAGAGGAGTTCGACCGCGTGATGACTCTCAACCTCAAAGGCACGTTCCGGCTCATCACTGCCGCCGGCCGCAACATGAAGGCGCGCGGAAAAGGCAGCATCATCGCCTTTGCCAGCATCCGCGCCATGGTCGTCGAGCCCGGCCAGGGCGTGTACTCAGCCACCAAGGCCGGCGTGCTGCAAATGTGCCGCACCCTCGCCGCCGAACTGGCTCCGCATGGCGTGCGCGTGAACGCCATCGGCCCCGGCGTGGTCGATACACCCCTGACCGCGCCCATCGCCGCCAACAAGGATTGGTACAACGCCTACGCCCAGAAGTCCGCGCTCGGCCGCTGGGCGCAGCCGCATGAGATGGCTGGCGCCGTCGTCTATCTCGCCTCCGACGCCGGATCGTTCGTCACCGGAACCCTCACCATCGTCGACGGCGGCTGGACCGCTGTGGACGGCCGTTTTACTCCGCCGCTTTGACATAACTGCGAGGGGATCTGTCCCGCAGAAAAGCCAAAAATAAATCGATTCATCAAAGCCTTAATACGATTCCAAGGAGTATTCTTTTGCCATGCAATCTTTCGATCTTTCCGGCCGCTGCGCGGTCGTGATCGGCGGTACGTCCGGCATCGGCCGCGCCATCGCCCTGGCGCTCGCCCATGCCAACGCCGACGTGGTAGCAACATCGCGCCGCCCGGCAGAGGTTGAGCAAACCGCCGTTGAGATCGAGCGGATGGGCCGCACAACGCTCCGCGTCACAGTGGATGTCCGCAGCCGCGCATCGCTCGAAGGTTTGCACGAGCAGGTCATCGCCCGCTTTGGCCGCGTAGACATTCTCGTCAACTCCGCCGGTATCACCGAGAAACGGCCGACGGTCGATTTCCCTGAAGAAACTTGGAACCGGATTCTCGACGTAAACCTCAACGGAACCCTGCGTGCCTGTCAGGTGTTCGGGCGGACCATGCTTGAGCAAAAGCGCGGCGCCATCGTCAACGTGGCTTCGCTGTCCACATTCCTCGCCTTCAACGAAGTGACCGCCTATGGAGCGAGCAAGGCGGGTGTCGGCGCGCTGACCAAATCCCTCGCCGTCGAGTGGGCCAGGCACGGCGTCCGCGTCAACGCCATCGCCCCGGGAATCTTTCCCACCACGCTTAACGAGCAGCTAGTGCGCGGAACGCCGCGCGGCGCAGAGCTTCTGCAGCGCACTCCCATGGCGCGATTTGGCGAGGCAGACGAAGTGGCCGGCGCGGCCGTCTTTCTTGCCTCTGATGCGGCAAGCTTTGTCACCGGGCAGATTCTCGCCGTCGATGGCGGGTATCTCGCCAGCGGCGTGAATCAATGACGTGGCGCAGCCGATCCTGACGGGAGAGCCGGGCGAATGAGGCGAAAATCCGATCGAGCTTCTTCTCTTCGCACGCGCGTGTTATGTCTCTCCGCCGCGCTGTTGCTGTCT